>CAMKSY010000220.1 GCA_946415545.1 uncultured Pelosinus sp.
AATTAACCTATTATCAACAGCAACCTGAAATTCCGTTTCCCGGATTAGTACGGCTTAGTCTGGGATTCTACAATAATAGTAATGAAGTTGATCTCTTTATTGATTTATTACGTGAAATTGCTCAAAATAAACAGACATATAAAGAAAAATATCAAACTGAATGATAGGCTGATTGTTAGACTGAATGTTAGGCTGCTTACTTAAATTAGTAAGTTTTTTTTTTGCTTTTAGTATCCAATATTATCCTTGCCTCTCGTAACGTATTCAGAATACATGCTTTCGTTTTTGTGAAAACCTATTGCCTTTGACTTACTAGTTCCAATATAATGAAAGAATGTGAAGGAGAGATGTAAAAATGAGTAAATTGAAAAACATGAGTAACACCGCCTTGCAAGGCTATTATGCTGAATTATCTAAAAGCTATCAAGATTTTCAGGCGCAAAACCTTAAATTAGATATGTCCCGTGGGAAGCCCTGCACCGAACAATTAGATCTTTCTGCTGATCTTTTAGATTGCCTTTCCAAATCTGATTATAAAGCTTCAAATGGAACTGACTGCCGAAACTATGGCGGAATCGACGGGATTCCCGAAGCAAAGAAACTTTTCTCATGGATTTTAGATGCTAAACCCGAAGAAATTATTATTGGGGGTAATTCCAGCTTAAACATGATGCATGATTTAATTTCACGCGCCATGCTGCATGGTCTGCCAGAAAGTGATGTTCCTTGGTGTAAACTCCCAAAGGTAAAGTTCCTCTGCCCAAGCCCCGGTTATGATCGTCATTTCGCTATTTGCCAGCACTTAGGAATTGAAATGATCAAAATTGACTATCAAGATGATGGCCCGGATATGAACCAAGTTGAAAGTCTAGTAGCCTCCGATCCAGCAATTAAAGGCATCTGGTGTGTACCAAAGTATAGTAATCCCACTGGTATTATCTATTCTGATATCGTTGTAAAGCGTTTGGCGGCAATGCCTGCCAAGGCATCTGATTTTCGTATTTTTTGGGATAATGCTTATGCAGTACATCATCTTACAGATACCCCTGGTACATTACTTGATATTCTACAAGCCTGCAATAACGCAGGTCATCCTGACCGTGTTTTTGAATTTGCCTCAACATCTAAGGTTAGTTTCCCTGGAGCTGGAATTGCTATGCTGGTCAGTAGCGCTAACAATATTAATTGGCTTAAAAAACAGCTTAATATACAAACCATCGGGCCTGACAAATTAAATCAGCTGCGACATGTCCGTTTCTTTAAAAATGAAGCTGGTATAAAGGAGCATATGATGCGCCATGCAGCCATCATTAAGCCTAAATTTAATTTAGTCCTTGATATCTTAGAATCAGGACTGGGCGGCGAAAACATTGCTTCATGGAGCAAGCCGAAAGGCGGCTACTTTATAAGCCTCGACACTCTCCCAGGATGTGCTATAAAAATCGTAGCAAAAGCGGAAGCTGCCGGCGTCCTACTTACTCCTGCCGGTGCTACCTACCCTTATGGCAAAGATCCCGAAGACAAAAATATTCGCTTGTCTCCTACCTTTCCTCCCTTGTCAGAATTAAAGCAGGCTATGGAATTGGTCGTGCTCTGCGTAAAGATGGTTAGTGTAGAACAGGAATTAGCTGCTAGAGGTTTGTAAATCATTTTAAATATTGGCAAATACAAAAAGACTCCGTATCTCAAATACGGAGTCTTTTCGTACATTTTTAGTCTTGATCATAGGCATTTAATGCGATTGGCAAGGATTGGATCACCACATTCCCTGCCGCCGGCAACCCCACTAGAATAGCACTTATGACTTCCTCTCTGGTCGCTCCTGCTGCTTTCGCATGTTTTACATGAAACGGCAGTCCACCTTCTAATCGTAATGCTGCTAATACCGCTAGATAGGAAAGCGTCTCTGTTTTTTTATCAAGCTGACTTGCCTCATCCAGCTTCTGTACCGTCTCCATCCAAACCTTTTGATGTTTTGGAGCCTCTGTTAAAAAAGTCTGAAAAGCATTACTTATTAGCTGTTTGTCACTCACTATTTATCCCCCCGTACAATGTATTTTCTTGAAGCGTCTTTTTTATATTCCCACTCATCAGTAACTGTTTGTTACACCGCTTGGTACATGCCCTGTCGGCACTACTTTGGATGCATTAATGCAATACGTATGCTGATCATCAAAAAAAATATGGGGGTTAAAGCTTTCTAAAATGGCTGCTTTATCCAGTCCTCCTAAAAAGAACGCTTCATCCACAGTAATTCCCCATGACCGCAATGTCTTGATTGCTCTTTTGTGGGCTGGCGCATTTCGTGCTGTCACAAGTGCTGTTCGTATTGTCTTTTTCTCTTTATCTTTATAAGCCTTCTGCACATTATTTAAGGCAGTTAAAAAAGACATGAAAGGGCCAGGCGGCAGCGGTATTTCACTTTTTTCCGCCTCATGTTTTTTGAATTCTTCTAAGCCCATCTGCTGATATATTCTTTCCGCTTCATCACTAAATATAACTGCATCACCATCAAAAGCAATGCGAATTTCCTCCCTATCGTCTTCTTGCTTTATATATGTTCCTGCATAAATCGTAGCACTGGCGTGCCCATTTGCAAGGGCAAGTGATACATCCTCCGGATTGGCAGATAAAAACAAATCGGCTTTAAAGGCTTTTAAATATTTATATGGTGATCGTCCCCTAGTAAATGCAGCCCTGGTAATATCCAATTTATGCTGCTCTATGGAATTGAAAACTCTAAGACCAGTATTGGGATCATTTTTGGAGATTAAAATAATTTCTACCATAGGTTCCCCCGTTTCAGGATCCCTTAGCTTGAGAAGCCGTTTTATTAATGGAAAAGCTACTCCATGGTTCAGCAGCTCATTTTCATGTTCAATCTGATATTTTGTATATTGTTCTTCTCCTTTTTCTTCAAAAATCTTATTACTTGCATCTAAGTCAAAAAGAGCACGTGAAGAGATGGCAATTACTAGCTTTCCATCTAATGTAACTGGCATGTACAGTCCTCCTATTTGGTAATGACTTTAATACTTCATTCTATTTACCATAAAATAATAAACTCCTGCAAGCATTGCAGGAGTTTATTATTTAAAGACTTACAGCATCTACTGCCGGAGTTAAGAGAATTGTGCCGTCTTGCGCTTTTAGTTGCACGGCATTGCCTTCCATGATTTCACCACGGACTATTTTTTTGCTTAACTCTGTTTCGATAGACCTGCTGATCTGGCGGCGCAGCGGTCGAGCACCAAATGCAGAGTCATACCCTTTTTTAGATAGTAATGTTAATACCGCCTCATCCCAAACCAAGGTAATATTCATTTGCTTTTGCAAACGCTTATTCAAGTTTTCCAATAGGATTCCGGCAATTTTACTAACTTGCTGTTCGGTCAGAGCATTAAAGACAATAATATCGTCTATGCGGTTCAAGAATTCAGGTCTGAAATGAGACTTGAGCATGCTAAGAACTTTTTCTTTAGCCCTTTCGAACTCATTTTGTAAAATTTCAGCCGATCCTAAGTTGGAGGTCATAATAACAACCGTATTTTTAAAGTTGACAGTTCTGCCTTTTCCATCTGTTAAGCGTCCATCATCTAAGATCTGCAGCAGCACATTAAATACATCACTATGGGCTTTTTCAATCTCATCCAGTAAGATTACACTGTAAGGGCGACGGCGTACCGCTTCTGTTAATTGTCCTCCTTCATCATGACCAACATAGCCTGGAGGAGCACCGATTAGACGAGCGACGGTATGTTTCTCCATGTATTCACTCATGTCAACACGAATCATGCTGCGCTCATCATCGAATAATACTTCCGCCAGGGTTTTAGCCAATTCCGTTTTACCAACCCCTGTTGGACCGAGGAAGATGAAAGAGCCAATAGGACGATTCGGATCTTTTACTCCTGCCCGCGCTCTGATGATAGCTTCGCTGACAGCCTGCACAGCATCGTCCTGGCCTACGACTCTCGTATGCAAAATGCTTTCTAAATTTGCCAGCTTTTCTCGTTCGCCGGCTAGCATTCGGCTAACCGGAATACCTGTCCAGCGGCTGACAATCTTAGCGATATCATCTTCACCGACTTCTTCTTTTAGCAGGACTTTATCATTATGCTTTTTGCTCAGTAATTCATCTTCATTCTTTAACCTTGCTTCCAATTCCGGCAGTTTACCATATTTAAGCTCTGCCAGATGAGTAAGATCATACGCTCTTTCCGCCGTCTCCATCTCCGCTTTGACAGATTCAATTTCCTTTTTCAGACCACGCAGACGCAGTATAGCTTCCTTTTCTCCCTGCCATTGAACTTTCAGCACATCGGTTTCTTGACGCAGATTTCTTAGTTCTTCTTGAATCGTATTCAATTTCTCCAAGGAAGAAGCATCACTTTCTTTTTTAAGAGCCTGTTCTTCAATTTCAAGCTGCATTACCCGACGCAGAATCTCATCCAGCTCACTGGGCATTGAATCAATTTCGGTACGTAATTTCGCACCAGCCTCATCTACCAGGTCAATGGCTTTATCAGGTAAGAAGCGATCAGAGATATACCGATCTGACAGTACTGCTGCCGACACCAGAGCACTATCTTTGATCCGAACACCATGATGAATTTCATAACGTTCCTTTAAGCCTCTTAATATAGAAATCGTATCCTCAACCGTAGGCTGATCCACAAGAACCGGTTGGAAACGGCGCTCCAAAGCTGCATCTTTCTCAATATGCTTTCGGTATTCATTCAAAGTCGTGGCACCAATACAACGAAGTTCACCTCTTGCAAGCATGGGCTTTAAAATATTGCCAGCATCCATAGCGCCTTCTGCGGCACCAGCTCCCACTACGGTATGAAGTTCATCAATGAACAGTAGTATTTTCCCTTCTGATTTAGCAATTTCATTTAAAACATTTTTCAAGCGTTCCTCAAACTCACCCCGATACTTTGCACCAGCCACTAAGGAACTGAGATCCAAGGAATACAAGCTTTTATTCTTTAAGGTTTCTGGTACATCCCCAGCTACAATGCGCCGAGCTAACCCTTCTACAATCGCTGTCTTTCCAACGCCAGGCTCACCGATCAGCACAGGATTATTCTTGGTACGACGGGATAGTATTTCTATCGCTCTGCGAATTTCTTCATCTCTACCAATAACCGGATCCAATTTCCCTTGTTTAGCCATCTCGGTCAAATCCCGTCCATATTTTGCTAATGCCTGGTAACCGTCTTCAGGATTGTCACTGGTAATCCGCTGTCCTTGACGATAATCCTTTACAATCTGCTGGATACGACTGCGATGCAGCCCAAATTCCCTACAAACTTCCACTACATCACTATCACCGTCTTCCACAACAGCTAGTAATAAATGTTCTGTACTGATAAATTCATCTTTCATACTAGATGCAATTTTTTCAGCTAACCCCAGCACCCGAATCATTGCCGTATTCATTCGCAGGCTGCCGTCTTGACCGCGGACAGAAGGCTGATTTTTGATCAATTGCTCGACCTTGGTCTTTAAGAGTTTTACATCAATTTGGGATTGAGATAAAATTTGACCAATCATACCATCTTCTTCTTTGACTAGTGCTAAAAATAAATGCCTAGTACTGACTTCTTGTTGATAATGCAGCGCAGTTAATTGCTGCGCTTCCGAAAGGGCAGCTAATGCCTTTTGCGTGTATTGTTCTTGACTCATACTATTTACCTCCTCTATATAACAAGCATAACAGTCTTACTCATACTGATTTGTGCCGCAGGGTATAAAGCTGTTTATAAAGCTCTATTTCTTCCTCTCCTTGATTTCGCGGAATATCAATCTGAATTTTTATATACAAATCTCCCATGGCTGCATTCTTCTTAAATCCTCTATCTTTTAACCGAAGTTTCTGACCAGAATAAGTTCCTGGCTGAATCTTCACTTCAACTATCCCTGATGGAGTATGCACGGAAACTATACCTCCTAAAACAGCCTGCTCCGGATAAATCACCAAATCCCCCTCTAAGTCGATTTGGTTGACAACACGCCATTTGGACTGTGGTTTCATCTCTACATGAAGATACAAATCTCCATTTGCACCATGATTAGAACCTTTGCCCCCCATACCTTTTAGACGCAGGACAGTGCCGGGGTAAGACTTGCCAGGAACCTTTACCTTTAGCTTTTTATGTTCTTCTGTAACGCCTGCCCCCTTACAGGCAGTACATACTCCCCTGCTGGTAACACGTTGTCCTTCACAGGCAGTACAAATGACTGGTACATGAATTTGAATGTCTTTCTCTGCTCCTGTCATCAGCTCTTCCACAGTCAGGCTGATTTTGGCCTCCACATCCTCCCCTTCATATCTAGGCTGTCTTGCCTGATAACTTCTCCCATAACCATCTGTCTGGCTGGAAAATCCCTGTCCAAAAATTGAGGAGAAAAAATCGCTGAAACCAAAGCCATCCATCCCATCCATATGATACGTTTGATACCCAGAAGCATTGGGGGGCGGCTGAAAGTCTTGACCCATTCGCCAGTTTTCTCCTAATGTATCATACTTTTCCCGCTTAGAAGCATCCCCTAATACCTCATATGCCTCATTGATTTGCTTAAATTTTTCTTCTGCCTCTTTCTTTTCCTTCCCTTTTTGTACATCAGGATGATATTGTCTAGCTAGTTTACGAAATGCCGTCTTAATTTCTTTATCAGTGGCAGTCTTTGGCACACCTAAAACTTGATAATAGTCAATAAATTTCATACCTTCACCTACTTCCTCCAATAGCTACAGATTTACTCATACAGCTGTTTTATCAAATTTTGCATCAATACTGTGATTTTTATACTTAGCATGTATCGCGGGATGGATTTTCTCTACTAATATTTTACCAATTTTTCACCTTAAAAGTCAATGTTTTTATTTGACTATTTGACTTTTGTTCATATTAACATTTTATTATAAGTTTATGTTTTATATTGACAGAAAAATATTTTATTGGTTAAATTAACTATAAATCAATGCTGAATCAGCCAAAAATGGTTATTTTTTTTCAAACCATTTAATGATAATAAATCTCACTTGACTGGTTGGAAAACGATTTTGCATGAAAATAATTTTTGTTAGGGGTAGTACGTACATGGAAAAAAGAAGAT
>CAMKSY010000221.1 GCA_946415545.1 uncultured Pelosinus sp.
AATAGTATGGAAACAGTAAAGACAAAGCTTTTTGCATACGGTCAAAAAGAAATTGAGTATTTGCAAAATGCAGACCCAATACTCGGAGCAGCGATGAAGCGATTGGGAAGGATTGATCGTGAAGTTATTCCAGATCTATTTGCCGCTCTTATCTATGCTATTGTTGGACAACAGATTTCTGTTAAGGCAGCACATACGGTCTGGCATAGAATGCAGATCCGCTTTGAAAAGATGATTCCGCAGCAGATTGCTTTGGCCACGGTAGAGGAAATCCAGCAATGCGGTATGTCTACAAGAAAAGCAATCTATATTAAGAATATTGGTGAAGCAGTAATGTATGGTCGTTTGAAACTTATGGAACTATGGGATATACCGGATGAAGAGGTTATCAAGCGACTATCCGAAATGAATGGAATTGGTGTCTGGACGGCAGAAATGCTGCTTCTTAATTCAATGGAACGCCCTGACATTATTAGCTGGGGTGATATTGCCATAAGAAGGGGAATGATGAACCTCTATAATCTCATAGAAATTAACAAGGAACAATTTGAGAAATATAAGAAACAATATTCTCCTTATGCCTCCGTAGCATCTATTTATCTCTGGAAATTATCTTTGGATCATAATGATCAAATGAAACAACGTTAAACGCCTGCCAGAATCTATACAGATTTGGCAGGCGTTTCTTGATTTGTTACACAATTTTTAAGCAGAATGCATGAATGCTTTTAATAATTCTTTCCAGCTATTAGCGATATGGATTGCATTTTCGTATGCGGGAGTATTCCTCTGGGTCTTAACGGGGAGGCAATTGATCATGACTGTGTTATGGTCGGAGTCCTTCACATGCATTACAACATGTATCGTATTTACAGCGGAGTCTGCCCTATTACGAAATAAGCTGTTAACAGGCTTTAAGCCGCCCAATAAAGCCTTGCGAATTTTATCAGTGAGTTGTGTTTCCGTAAATGCCGGATTATTTTCAACGATTGATACATCTAGAATATCGTTAGGCCCAAATAGTTTGTATGACATATTGGTTGATACAATGCAAAATCGTTTTGACTCTACATCAACATACAGAAAACCCGATAAATCCATACCATTGACAATCGTACACGCACTGGAAGCTCTAAAACCATCAATCTGGGCGACGACGGCATCTGACTGGACAGCTAAAGCATGAACTCTCTTTTTTAATTTATTGCTTTTCAACACTGAAAAAGCCAAAGCCCCAATAGCCCCAATCGCTGTTAGTAAAAATATGTCAACCACAATGTCACTCCTCATTTTATTATTAACATTATTATTACCACAAATAACTGTGTATTCCTGCATAACATAAAAAGAAAGCTTTAGCTGCAGGCTGCGAAATACTGTAATGAATAAAAGGAAATGATGGGTGTATGCTACATTGCTTATCATTAATAAAAAGTTTTAAATAATTATTATTAAAAAATTAAAAACACTAAAACATATTGACTATATCCTACTAAAATAGTATGATATAAATATAAACAGATAATTAAAGGGGGTTTCTAAGATGAAACAGGTAGAATTAAAATATGGGTTTGAGGCATTGGAGCCTCATATTGATGAACTTACCATGAGGACGCATTATAGTAAGCATCATGCGACGTATACCAATAATTTTAATGCAGCATTGGAAAAACTTCCAGAGCTGTCCGGCAAGACCGTGGAGGAAATCTTGGCGAATCTTCCTGCTATTTCTGATACAGCGCTGCGAACTGCTATCCAGAATAATGGAGGCGGTTACTATAATCACAATCTTTATTTTTCAATTATGTCACCTGAGGGGGGCGGAGAACCAACAGGAGCTTTAGCAAAACAAATCGAGAAAGTATTTGGAAGTTTTGCTGATTTTAAAGAGAAGATAAAAGCTGCAGCCGTTGGCCGTTTTGGCTCGGGATGGGCGTGGCTTTCCACCGATTCTGCGGGGAATTTAGCAATTAGCTCTACTCCCAATCAGGACAATCCTTTTATGGAAGCGGGCAGCAAATGGATACCCATTCTCGCTATTGATGTTTGGGAGCATGCCTATTATTTAAAGTACAAAAACCTGCGTCCCGATTATGTCGAAGGTTTCTTTCAAGTAATTGACTGGAAAGAGGTAGCGAGATTATATGAAGCGTCCATTACATAATGGCCTTGAAGACAAATCAATAACATGATTTTAGTAATTATGAGGCTCCGTTGCTTTTGTTGAGCACGGAGTCTTATTTTAAAATAAATCAAGATTCTGGATAATAGTCAGAGAGATCACAAGGATTGAGTATAATAAAATTGGCAACAGCAGACACTAAAAGTGTCTATCTTATGCTGGTGCAATAGGTAAGCTAATAAAGCATAGAATGTCTATGCTTTTTGTTATAAAAATTAGAGTTATCAAGGAAAGGAGATATGATGATAAAGATGGTAACAGGATGGAATCTAGACAACAGTTATGCCCGTCTGCCAGAATTATTTTTTACCAGACAAAGTCCAACGGCTGTACGTTCGCCAAAGCTGATTATTCTTAATGATCAACTGGCAGCAGCTTTAGGGTTAAATGTCCAGGAGCTGCAAAGCAAAGAGGGTGTTGCGGTGCTAGCTGGCAACCGGATTCCTGAAGGTGCATTACCTCTTGCTCAAGCCTATGCGGGGCATCAATTCGGCAATTTTACCATGTTAGGGGATGGGCGGGCTGTGCTGCTTGGTGAGCAGATTACTCCCTTAGGTACACGATTTGATATTCAGCTCAAGGGCTCTGGAAGAACGCCGTACTCACGTCGTGGTGATGGTCGAGCGGCATTGGGACCGATGCTTCGAGAATATATCATCAGTGAAGCAATGCATGCGCTCAATATTGCGACCACCCGCAGCCTGGCGGTAGTGACAAGCGGTGAGTCAATAATTCGCGAAAGCGAACAGCCCGGTGCTGTTTTGACCCGCGTGGCAGCCAGTCATCTGCGTGTCGGTACCTTTCAATATATCTCTGAATGGGGAACGGTTGAAGACCTAAGGTCCCTAGCGGATTATACATGGCAGCGGCATTTCCCAGAAGCAGAAGCTGCTGAGAATCCTTACCTTTTTCTTTTGCAGGAAGTGATCAAGCGCCAGGCAGCATTGATTGCGAAATGGCAGCTGGTAGGCTTTATACACGGGGTCATGAATACAGACAATATGGCTCTAAGTGGTGAAACAATTGATTATGGTCCTTGTGCCTTCATGGATGCCTATGACCCGGGAACCGTATTCAGTTCCATTGACATGAGGGGGCGCTATGCCTATGGTAATCAGCCGCATATTGCCGGGTGGAATCTCGCAAGATTTGCTGAAACTCTGTTGCCTCTGCTGCACGTCAATGAGGAGCAGGCTGTCAAAATAGCTCAGAATGCAATTGCAGAATTTCCTGAATTGTATCGCTGTAATTGGTTAGTTGGAATGAAGGCAAAGCTAGGAATATTTAATGAAGAATTGCAGGATGCGACTCTGATTGAAGACCTTCTCAATATCATGCATAAGTATCGTGAAGATTATACCAATACTTTCCGCGCATTAACGTATGATACTCATGGGGATATGGCAATATTCAGTACCAGCGAATTTGCTCAGTGGAATGGGCGATGGCAGGAAAGATTAGGCAGGCAGCAGGAAGGTAAAACAGCTTCTCAACAATTGATGCGAAACAGCAATCCTGGGATAATCCCTCGCAACCACCGGGTAGAAGCCGCACTAGAAGCTGCCGTGCAAGGTGATTACAGCGTGATGGCAAGGCTTCTTACTGTTCTTTCAAGCCCATACGCCCATAGCTCCGAACAGACTGATTACTCCACACTGCCTGAACCATCTGCTTATCCTTACCGAACCTTTTGCGGTACTTGAGAGCTGATGTCTTTAATGCTACCTTTTTATGAGGTAGCATTTATTTTGATGATTTCTTCCAGTCTGAAAGTGTTCTGATTTATGAGAAATATATAGTAGATTCTGATAAAAGCTATAGAATACATCGAATTTATTTGACAAGTTTTGCTAAAAATTTTATAATCATGATAAAAGATATTGACTAATAATGTAATTTTTACTAACTTTTAGGTATACCGGTATTCCATGATGATATATATGTTTTTAAAATAACATGAAATATAAAATAAAAGAAACAAGATATAGGGGAAAATAAAATGAAAAAATTTTTTGTAGAAACGCCGTTAAAGAAATTCGCTGAAGATTCGTCTGATGCTCTTTATATGCAAATCGTAAGTCGTATTCAGCAGCTTATGCGTGAAGGTCATTTGAAAGAAGGCGATAAATTACCTTCTGAGAGAGAGCTGGCTGAAATGTTTGATGTCAGTCGTGTTCCAGTAAGGGAAGCCTTAAAAGTATTGGAGTTTTTAGGTGCTATTCAGCATATACGCGGAGAAGGTGTATTTGTAAAAAAAATTGAAATGAAACGGATTTTGCATGCTCTTGATTTTTTTATGACTGATCCGGCTGATCAATTAATAAATTTGTTTGAAGCACGTGAAGCTTTCGAGATTCAAGCTGTCCGATTAGCTGCAGAGCGAAGGAATGAGGCTGATATTGAAGCGATGCAACAGGTCCTGCTGGAAATGGAATTTCTAATTTCGGTTGGGAAGCCGGTTTGTGATGTATCAACTAAATTCCATACAGCTGTCATTGCCGCTGCTCACAATGAAGTTATTAGTGAGATTAATGAATTTTTATCTGATTTGCTGACGTATTCTCGTCAGAAATCCTTAAGCGATGTGAGAAGGCATACTGTATCTCTACGATATCATCAATTAATTTTGCAGCATATTGTTGAAAAAAATGTGCAAGCGGCAGTTTGTGTTATGCAAGAACACTTAAACAATGCTAAGATTGCGATTCAAGAAATGATTCATTCTTAATAAAAACTCTTTGCTTTACGATATATATATATTGATTGTCTTATTTGGTGGTATACCGGAATACCAATAAAATATTTGGTGAGATTTTACGAACACCAATTAAAATAGATGAGTTAAGTGGTTTTAATAATATTGAAAGGAGAAGGCTTTAATATCATAACTTTGAGCTTAACAAATGGAGGAATGTACATGGGAATTATTATTACGATTTTAGTGGTTGCTTGGGTGATTTATATGATTGTAAAAAAACACTATCCACAAGCTGTTCTTCTAAGTGCAGGGATTATTCTGCTTCTTTCAACCTACCTAATCGGAAACAATTCTATCCTTTCGGCTAAAGAATCTTCTGGTTCAGCTCTGCTGGATATCTTCCATACGATTAAGGTATTGCTTAGTTCTCGCGTAGCAGGTCTTGGACTGACGATCATGTCAATCGCTGGTTTTGCAAGATATATGGAATATATCGGGGCAAGTAAATCTTTATTTGCTGTAGTTGCTTCTCCGCTCAGATATATTAAATCTCCTTATATGCTTCTTGTTCTTAGCTTTTATGTAAGTCAGTTTTTGGTATTATTTATTCCAAGTCATGCTGGGCTGGCTTTGTTACTCATGGTAACGCTGTATCCGATTCTCATAAGAACAGGTGTTAGTAAATTGTCTGCACTTGGCGTAATTGGCTGTGCACAATACATGGACGTTGGTCCTGGATCGGGCAATGCGATCCTTGCCGCTTCTATCTGTAAAGTAGATCCGGCAGTTTATTTTGTTGAGTATCAATTGCCAATATTTGTTACAACAACTTTGATTCTTGGTGTTGTACATTACTATGCTCAAAAATGGTGGGACAAAAAAGAGGGTTTTACCGGTTACGATACTTCTGCGGATTTTGCTAAAGAAGACGAAAGCCGTCCTCCTTTAATTTATGCTATTCTTCCAATTATCCCGATGATCTTTATTCTTGGCTTTAGTCCAATTTTTAAATGCAAAATTCAAATGGATGTTGTTACAGCAATGTTTTTAAGCACTTTCATTAGTATGTTTTTTGAGTATGCAAGAACGAAGGATTTCCGGGCTACTTTACAAAGTCTAAAATATTTGTATGAAGGAATGGGCAATAGCTTTTCAACGGTAGTTAGCTTGATAGTCGCAGGGGAAGTATTTGCTTGTGGCTTAATGAAGATTGGTGCGGTGGATATTATGACTGCCAGTGCTCAGAATCTTGGATTAGGAGTCCATGCCTTGATCATCCTTTTCTGTATAGTGATTGCCTGCTGTGCATTCTTAATGGGGTCAGGCAATGCGGCGTTCTTTTCTTTTGCTGCCCTTGCTCCTAAAATTGCTGCTACATTAAAGATTGATGTTGTTACTCTCTTACTGCCAATGCAAATTATGACAAGTTTTGGGCGTGTTGTGTCACCAATTACTGCGGCCATTGTTGCTATAGCAGGTGTTGCAGGTGTTTCACCAGTTCAAGTGGTAAAAAGAACTGCAATTCCTATGGCAGCAGCTGTGCTTATAAATGTGGTATTTATAGTAATGAAATAATAAAGGAGCTGTTTTATTTTGAAATGTGCAAAATGCACTCATAGAAAATGTTATGTAGAAGGTCAAAATTGTACTAGAATTGGCCTTGCGGATGTTAAAGAAGCCTATGTGGAAGAGAAACTAGATATTATGAAGGCGGCTGCTTGTACAGAAGGACGTTTTTATAACAACCTTACTCGTTTAGAGGAAACTACTGAATTTTGTAAGATCATGGGGTACAAAAAAATTGGCATGGCATTTTGTATCGGTCTTAACCAGGAGGCAAAATTAATTGAAGAGTACTTCTCTAAATTTTTTGAAGTGTATTCGGTCTGCTGTAAGGTTTGCGGCATTGCCAAGGATAATCTTGATTTGGAACAAATTAAAGAGGGAGCACGTGAAACCATGTGCAATCCGATCATGCAGGCTAAAGTACTTAAGGATAAAGGGATTGATTTTTGTGTTACTATAGGCTTGTGTGTAGGTCATGACGCATTGTTTACAGGTGCCAGTACCGTACCTACATCTTGCTTGGCTGCCAAAGACAGAGTACTTGCCCACAATCCATTAGGGGTTGTATATTCTCGCTATTGGCGCAGAAAGTTGGGAATTAATCCGAGTGATCAGGTTTAACGATAAATTTTAAAGGTGGGAATGAAGTGCTGAAACATAATTT
>CAMKSY010000222.1 GCA_946415545.1 uncultured Pelosinus sp.
CTTATTTTAACCTTACTTACATTGTTTAGTTTTCAAGGAACATATCTTTTTCATAACATCTCTCATTATTCCAGAGACAACTTTTAAAGTATATCATTTTTAAAAATATTTGTCAATACTTTTTATTTCGCTGTCACATTCGAGAGCTTATCTATAATAACATAATCCAATACTCTATGTCAATACGTAAGTATTTAATAAAAATTATGTGAGAAACTGATATTTTAACTGCGATTGAAATTCAATCGTTTATTTTAAATATAGACGAACCAGATCTCATTCCAGCCTTTAGAATTAACGACTATTTATCGGATAATTCGCTAAGACTATATAAATATAATACTAAGCCTGCAGCCAATATAATATGAACGATGTTGAATAACCAATCTCCTAATATCACAATATCATCTCCTTACTTATTAATACCACTATAAAGTTACGTACATTTATAGGCTATCACTTATCGTTTATTTAATTTTTATATTACCAGAGAACTATGACGAGAATGTGACGAGAGCAAACAATAACCGCCTACCTTAAATTCAAAGATAGACGGCCACTCTTACTATTCTTATTCTTTCGCGAGAAGTCTGGCAACAACTACAATCCCTGAAATCCTAAGTAATTCCATACTCGATACCATAATTGACGTATTTAGAGGTATGTCCGAAGATATGATCAAATCCATGCCTGAGGCTAAAACCACAATCATAGCTGATACCATGACCGAATTCTCCAACGTCACGACCAACCACCTCAAAGATTCAGTTTACTACTATACTATGTAATGAATACATAATGGTGCCAATTGAAAGCTACTATGTAAAGAAATTTAATCAGCAATTTGCTAATAGATAAGAAAACAATAACTATCTTTAAACGGTGAACATTTATCTCTGTATTGACAAAGCATTACTAAGGGGATGTTAACATGAGATGTCCAATGTGCGGTACAAATACGCAATATAACTTCTTATATTGCCCAAATTGCGGCTATAAAACAGCGCTAGAGGTTGAGCAACCAATACCAAATTGGAGACAGCTACCGGGTTTTCGCTCTAAGACGCTATGGAAGATGATCCTAGCTGTAATCATTTACGTATGGATATTGCTCGCAATTGTTGTTTCTTTTTTTGGCGGTCTAATATAATGGGTACAACCTTTACTTAAGTTAATATGATTATTGATTAATCAATTTTATCCCCTATAAAAGCAAAACCATGTCCTGGAGTTTTTCTCCTCAGACATGGCTCCTGATGCTCTTGCAATGAGCATTAACCTTTCAAGGTAAAAAGTTCAATCCTATCGTAAAATCTAGCAAATAGTTCTTTGCTAAAAATCTGGAAACTCTTCAACTTTTTCCATGTTACTTAATTGTTCTATCGCTTCATTTTTAGTCTTGCCAATTATTTTACCTTGTTTTGTTTTAAAATTTAAGAAAAAAAATCCATCATTAGATACAACAATTGCTGAAGTTTTGTCGTTGCTGAATATCGGAGTAGCAAAATCTGCATTCTTGCTTATGATAACCCTCTCCCTTTATTGTCTGATAATTTGGAATATACTTCTATCCTATCCAATAAGAGATGATATTAATCCTTTTAATTAGAAAATTTAAATAATTATATTTTTTTATCGAATCTCAGCAAATTTCTAAATTTGAAGAGATATTTAAAGCCAGCTGAGCTCAATTTATTTCTCTCTGAATCAGTTGCTGCGGTAATATATTATATTCTCAGATGAATTTTAAAGGTTCATTCACTCTTATTAACTGATGGAATAATAAGTATAGAATAGGCTTTACTCGGACATACTCTTATTGACGACCTCTCTTGTCGTTTTTTAACACTTCTTCTCTCCCATTTTTTTATGGCTCTCCTCTGGGGAGCTTTTTTTATTTTTTGCACATAAAGCAAGGATAAGAATATAATACAGTAGTACATCTCCAATTTATTGCTTACATAGCAATAATCTACTGGCTGCTTATTTAAAGCAGTCAGTATTTTTATAGCTAACAGACGAATCACTCTTATTTACGATAGATCATATTATGTATAAACGATACTCTATCAGTATTTAGGAGGTGATACTATTCATGGATTATCGTAAATGGGAAGATCCTGAGATTGAAGATTGGGAAGATGACCCTAATTCCAGGAAGAAACTATATGCATCAGATTTATGGGAATTCGGTCTAGGATGCTATCCTAGCGATTCTTGCTCTCCTTGGTGTTGTCGGCCAAGAAGAGACTGTTGGCCGAATTCAGGATGCTGGCCAAATGATGTCTGCTGGCCGAGACGATTCTGCTGGCCGAGACGATTCTGCTGGCCAAGGCAAAGCTGTTGGCCAAGAAGAAGTTGTTGGCCTTGGAAAGGATGTTGGCCGAGACAAGGCTGCTGTCCACGTTAATATATACTTATATAAAGAAATACACGGGTGAAAGCAAGTGCTCTAACCCGTGTATTTCTTTATTCATTTTAACTAATAATTAATATCAATTTCATCATCTCTATTAGGACATTAACAACAAAGCTAGTGGTTCTTACAATAATAAAGAGAGTAAGTTCATTATAGTAATTAACTATTATAATATTACACTTTTTATTTCACTAGTCCTCTGGTCTTCTTAGAGCTTTTTCTTTATCTATTATTGCTTGTTCATAGCTTGTAATTTTATAATCTAAGCGTTCCAGCGTTTTCTTCATATCTTCCATTCTTTTTATTATCTGCTTACGCTGCTCAATAAAAAGTTCTTTTCTTGCTTCAATGGTTTCATCTCCCTGTTGAAACAGCGCAATATATTCAATTAAGACTTCAATAGGAAGACCTGCACTTCGCATACATTTTATAAATTCGACCCACTTACAGTCTTTTTCAGTATAATCCCTGATTCTGCTTTTATTGCGATTCACACGTGGAAGCAGTCCGATGCGTTCATAATAGCGGAGTGTATCCTGTGAAACATCAAATCTTTCACTTACTTCTGTAATCGTCATGTAGTTTCACCTCCTGATATCCATATATCGTATCATTTGAAGTTAACTCGTAGTCAAGACTTTCTAAGACTTTTAATCTATGGAAGTTATGCTTCAAACGTATATGCTACATCCTTTAAGACTTTGGTAATTTCAATGTGCTGAGGACAATGTCTTTCACAACGCTTACATTCGATACAGTCTGATGCTTTGCCATGCTTTTTTGCATAGTTATTATAATATACCTGTTGTATCGAAAACGCTGTTTTTAAGGATTGTTTCTCTGTATTGTATAATGCAAAATATTTTGGAATGGCTATATGTTTCGGACAGTCATCTACACAATACTGGCAGGCTGTACAGGGAACTGCAATTGATTCATTTATGATCGTTACAGCCTGTTTTACAATATCATATTCGCCCTGCACCAACGGTTCAAATTCTTGCATATATCCTGTATTATCCAGTAACTGCTCCATGTCAGACATCCCGCTTAATACCATCATAACTCCTTCAAGGCTTGCCGCATATCGAACAGCCCATGATGGTATGGACATATCAAGATGATATTCTTTAAATAATTTCTCTGCTTTTTCAGGTACCTTCGCAAGATTACCACCTTTGACAGGTTCCATAACAATAATCGGCTTATTATGCTTTCTGGCAACGGAGTAGCATTTACGTGACTGAATGCTCTCATTGTCCCAATCCAGGTAATTGATCTGTAACTGTACAAAATCGACTTCCGGATGTGCTGTCAGAATCTCGTCTAATAAATCCGCATGATCATGAAAAGAAAATCCCATCTTTCTAATTTTTCCTGCTGTTTTCTTTTCTTGAACAAAGGCAAAACTATCTAATCGTTGAGCCGTCTCATAATTCGTTACACCTAGGTTGTGAAGAAGATAGTAATCAAAATACTCTACACCACATTTTTCTAACTGCTCGTTAAAAATTCTTTCCTGATCTTCTTTGGTTTTCAAAAGCATAGTTGGTAATTTTGTGGCTACGGTGAAACTGTCTCTCTTATGACGCTTTACCACAGCCTCTCTAATCGCTACCTCACTTTTACCTGCATGATACATATAAGCAGTATCAAAATAAGTAAAGCCCCTTTCCAAAAAACAATCCACCATTTGGTTTAATGTATCCATATCAATGCTGGTCGTATCCTCTTGGCTCTTTACCGGTAATCGCATGAAGCCAAATCCTAATTTTTTTTGTTCCATGTCCTATTTCCTCCTATTCTTTTTACAAGGCAGCAAACCAACTATCTGACTTCAGGAACTTGGCTTGCTACCATTATATTTTTTCTGTTATCTTAACTTTATCATTTGGAGTTTACTCCAAGTCAATATTTTTTTAAATATCCCACTAACTTTTATGACATCATGAAAGTTAGTGGGATATTTCTGTCATACTATAGGATCTTATCTGTTCAACAACAATTCGTATTTCCTCAATTTCAACACAATTATAAGGTAACTGCGCTTTAATAAAAGTCTTACTTTGAAACTATCCTCCAAGATTTATTAATAATTACACTCACCTCTTTTGCATAGGTATCATACAATATATTAATTGATGATAAAGGAGGAATACTTATGGGTTTAGGTTTTGGAGGTGGCCGTAATGGCTTCGGCGGTTCCGGCTGTATTATTATTATAATTATTATCTTATTATTATTCTGCTGCGATAATAACGATTGTTCCTCTGGTTGTTAATTTTTTCAAACTAATCCGCCAAACCGTTTCCTCTTGCAAACCACGTCTCTACCAAGACGTGGTTTGTTTCTTTGTATAAAAACCGCCCTATTAGACGGTTTTATACGTACTCTGCATCTGATAACAATCACAGTAATAACCAGCAAGAGTGGTGGAGACCGCAGGCTTGCAGTTACGGGTTCGTGCAAACATTTTGAACCTCTAGCTTATAGCCAACCCCCCGAGTGGTTTGTATGACAACAACATCCTCAAATGGACTCATTTTTCGCCGTAATAAGCGTACATAGGCATCCAGATTATTCGAAGAAACATCGGTTTCCAATCCCCATATTCGCTCCAGAATAACTTCGCGCGGAATTACACGTTCCTGATTGCGGACCAGCAGATCAAGCAGCTGAAATTCTCGGCTAGTAAGCTGTACTTCCGTATCGCCCCGCAGTACACAATGTGTCAGGCCATTAAAGACTAAATTACCAACCTGTAAAATATCTTCCTCCAGTCTCACTCTACTGCGCCTGGCTAAAGCACGTATCCTGGCAAACAACTCTGCAAACTCAAATGGCTTCACAAAGTAATCATCAGCTCCCGTATCCAAGCCCAGTACCCGGTCATCAATGGCGTCTTTTGCTGTCAGCATCAGAATAGCACCGTGATAGCCCCGTTTACGCAGCTGATCACAGACGGCAATACCGGTTTGACCGGGCATCATCCAATCTAAGACGACCACATCATATGGCTCGTAAATTGCATATTCCAGTGCCATATCCCCATTTAACACCCAGTCAACCTGAACTCCGGATTTCTCCAGCATGTGTTTAGTTAGCTTCCCCAATTTTGCATCATCTTCTGCAAGTAATACTTTCATTCAAACCCCTCCTTATCCAGATCCAGCATCAGTATCGTCCCTAATTCTGTATTAAATAATAAGACAAGTCATTACTATCTTTTAGCAATTGATAATTAAACTTAGCTGCCTCCCGCAGAAATTGGTCTCTGTGCTTATCCTCCACAATAATAAGGCGATCGGCTAACGTGGATTTCGCCCCAAAATCAGCTACTTCCTGAGTGGGCATGGTGTATTTGCTTGACCAGTCCAGCACTTCCCCCTGCCGTGAAGACATTTCATCCGACGGCATAAGTTTGACTACAACCCTGCCGCTATAAAAAACCGCCGAAGTACTATAAAACTGATATATTCCTATTTTCTCCGCTCCGAGGCTAATCATACTTTCTGCCATCCCTTTTCCCGATCGATTTTCCGCTATAGCGGGAATTATAAACAGGGAAAGTATGACATATGACCCCAGTTGGCACAGACAAAGCAGTTTAAAAACATCGAGCGCAGTACGATTTCTTGACCTCCATGCGCTGAATACCAGAAGCAACGATAGACTGACGATCACCAAACCAAGTTTCTCCCCTGCCAGATAGTGATACGCTGCAATGATATATACAAACATGAGCGAGGCCATCGGAACTCCTATCCAACAGAAAATTTCCGCCGCTTTATTTTGCGTAATCATCTGCTCCAGTTGAATAGCCGTTAAGACTGCCACAGGAAAAAGAATAGGAAAGGTATAAGTAAGGTACTTAGTTGCTATTAGTGAATAAAACCCAAAGTAAGCGGCTATCCACAGGAAGAGGAATAACAGCAGCGAGGATGTTTGAGTTCCCAAATCCTTACATCCTTGAATTAAAGATTTGATTGCCAGAGCGGACCAAGGCAGCATACTGAGCACAAATACAACAAGATAATAGTAGCTCACATTATCTTTGGGGTGCTCGGAAACGGTCGCACGAAGATAGTTGTGAACGCCAAAAAAGTTATCAATAAACTCTGTACCATGAAGAGTATACATCACAGCATACCAAGGCAGCGCCACAACGACAAAGAGACAAAAACCTGTCGCCAAAGACATTGCTTTAAGTTCCGTCCAATTACGCTGCAGCATGATAACCAACAGCATAACCAAGCCAGGAAGTAGCGCACCGACTGGTCCTTTGGTCAATACAGCTAGTGCCATGCTGACATAAGCTGCCAGATACCATCGCTTAGTACCATCTATTTTTGCATACCCCAGATAAAAAAATCCCAGAGCAGCACAATTAAATACAAAGAACACCATATCAGTAATAACCAGCTTTGCCAAAAGAATATACTCAAAGGATGTTCCCATAATCACCACGGCTAGAAGCGCTACTCTTCGCGTTGTTGTTTTCATTATAAACCAGTATAGCAGCACCAAGCCTGCGGAAGCAAACAAAGCCGGCGCCAACCGGGCTGCCCACTCGGAAAAACCGAAAAGTTCAAAGGATAACGCCGTAAGCCAGTAAAAAAATATTGGCTTGTCAAACCAGACATTTCCATAAATTCTTGGTGACACCCAGTCTGATGTCAGTACCATTT
>CAMKSY010000223.1 GCA_946415545.1 uncultured Pelosinus sp.
ATGAAGCATATTTAAGGGATTTAGAACGTACTCCAGAATTTCAAATTTCAGAAAAAATTGTGCAGACACTTCGAAATCGTTTTCAATTAGATATACCTGCTGCCGAAATTGGTTATATTACGATGCATTTACGAGGTGCAAAACTGCGAAGTGCCCACGACGATTATTTTGAATTTGAAAACGTAGAACTTGCCTTACAAGTAAATAAGCTCATTAGTCTTTGTGGAGATAAACTTGATGTTGTACTGAATGAAGATCCAACCTTAATTCAAGGCTTATTGGCCCATATTGAACCAGCGATTTTCCGCATTCAAAAGAATATGAAGATTCGCAACCCCTTATTGGATGAAATTAAAAGCCGATATAGTCATTTGTTTCAGATAGTGAAAGAAGCAGTTGATGCTATTTTTACAGAGTTGTCGGTTCCAGATGAAGAAATTGGCTATTTGGTGATGCATATCGGTGCTTCGCTTGAGAGAAGCCGGAGTGAATGCCGTAAGCAGTATCATGCACTGGTTGTATGTGCAAGTGGTATTGGATCATCAAAAATATTAGCAAGCAGAATTAAAAAAGAGTTACCCGATATTGGCTATACAAAAAATGTATCCATGTTTGATGTGGAGAAAACCCCGAAAAACGAATATGATATTATCATTTCGACCGTTCATTTGTCCATTCCCTCTCAAGAATATATTTTGGTTAGCCCCTTATTAACTAGAGATGATGTTCAGCATATTACTCTCTATCTAGAAAGTTTAGGCGATTATAAACAAAATGCAAAATCTACTTTTTCTTTACCAGAGGATGATTTCTTAGGATCTTTAAAAATGTATCATTCTTATATTGGCCATAGTATTGAAATTATCGAGAATTTTGCTTGTTATAGCATAGATAATCACAATATGGATATGGAAAGCATATTGGATTTGATTTGCGAAAAATTCGAGAAAAATCAGATCATCAGTAACAAACAAGAACTAATAAAGAATTTATTAGAAAGAGAAAAATTAGGTGGTCTAGGAATTTCCAATATACAGCTAGCACTATTTCACAGTAGAAATAATGATGTTGTAAAACCGGCTTTAAGTCTATATTTCCTGGAAACACCAATTATTATTAAATCTATGGATAATAAATTCATTAATGTTGATAAGCTATTATTGCTTCTGGCACCTGCCAATATTTCCAGAGAGGGCCTTGAAATATTAAGTGAAATCAGCTCCCTATTAGTCGAAGAAGAGATTATAGCAGTATTAGCCGCAAAAGAAGCGGAAGGCATACGTTCGTTCTTTCTAAAGAATTTATATGCATATTGTATTAAAAAAATAAAAGGGAGAGATCTGTAATATGAAAAACGTTATTTTTTCTGCCGACAAAATTGTAATGAATGCTAAAATTTCTAATAAAAAAGAAGCAATCACTCTAGCTGGGCAGCTCCTCGTTCAAGGAGAGCATGTAACTGATGATTACATCAGAAAGATGTTTGAGCGTGAAGAATTAATGACGACTTATATTGGTAATGGCGTAGCAATTCCTCATGGAACAAATGAGTCCAAAGAATTTATAAAATCTTCTGGGATATCCATTATACAAGTACCTAATGGTGTAGACTTTGGCAATGGGAATATCGCTTACTTAATTATTGGTATTGCGGGAATCGGTGATGAACATTTAGAAATACTCTCCAATATTGCAATTGTTTGCTCAGAAGAAGAAAATGTAAATACTCTTGTTAATGCGACGACCAAAGAAGCAATTATTGAAATATTTGAAAGGGGCTGAGCACATGCTTGCAGTACATTTTGGTGCGGGTAACATTGGCAGAGGCTTCATTGGACAGTTATTGCATCAAGCGGGCTATAAAATATGCTTTGTTGATGTAAGTGATGAATTGGTTGCAGAAATCAATCGACGCAAAGAATATACGGTGGCCCTTGCCAGTGAAGAACAAACTACATTTACAATTCATAATGTAGCTGCTTTACTTAGTAAAGATGAAGAGGCTGTCGCAGAAGCCGTTGCTTCTGCTGATCTGGTAACTACAGCTGTTGGACCTAATATTTTAAAGTTTATTGCTCCAGTCATTGCAAAAGGGATTCAAAAACGGATCAAGGCAAAAGGCAAAGCGCTAAATATCATAGCTTGTGAAAATATGATTGGCGGAAGTTCAGCCTTAAAATCTTTTGTATATGAATCTCTTAGTGAGAAAGAGCAGAAACTGGCAGCGCTTGTTATTGGCTTCCCTGATGCTGCTGTAGATCGCATTGTTCCCTTGCAGAAGCATGACGATACCTTATGGGTTACGGTAGAGCCTTTTTATGAGTGGGTTGTTAATCAATCTCAGGTGCTAGGTGCAGTGCCTCAGGTAGAAGGAATCACCTATGTAAGTGATTTAAGACCATTTATCGAAAGAAAGCTGTTTACCGTCAATACCGGCCATGCAACTGTCGCCTATCTTGGCTATTTGCTGAAATTAGGCAGCATCGATCAAGCAATTCAAAATTCGTATGTGCTGGACATGACAGAAAAGGTGCTTCACGAAACGGGAGCGCTGCTAATTGCGAAGCATCATTTTGACAGTAAGCAGCATGAAGAGTATATTCATAAAATCATTAAACGGTTTAAAAATCCTTATATATCTGATGAAGTTACCCGAGTGGGGCGTTCTCCTATTCGAAAATTATCAGCAAAAGATCGTTTGGTAGGACCTGCGCTGCAAGCATTAGAACATGGTATTACTCCTTCCGCTTTATCATTGGTTATTTCTGCTGCATTACTTTTTGATTTTAAGGATGATCCCGAAGCTGTGGAAATACAAAACCATATACAAGAAAATGGTGTTGAAGCGACAATTCAAAAATATACTGGAATTTCCCAGGCGAGTCCTCTATTTGCCTTGATTCTAGAAACGTATACGAAAGTAAAAAATCAAATTAACTGATTAACCCCTTTGGGTTTATATCGTCCAGGCTCTCTGATAACAGAGAGCTCTTTTTTATTAAGATAAGAGTATTTTCCTTTCAAAATCAGATAGAAGGTTTGATTTACTATGGCGTTTTACAGTAAGTTTATCAGGTAAAGAGGTTATTGACAGGCCAGTTTAAGGACGCTATACTAATAAACAAAAAGTGTACATACACGTATGGAGAGACAAATGCAAACAACATCAAATCATGGCCGATCACATTGGCTGCTCATCATAAGCGCTGCTGCCATTATGATGATTACTACAGGAGCAAGGCAATCCAGTGGACTTTTTGTTTCTCCTCTGGTTGCATCAACAGGTTTAAGTATTGCTTCTATTAGTTTTGCCCTTGCTGTAGGACAGCTTTTTTGGGGAGTAAGCCAGCCCATATTTGGCGCTATTGCAGATAAGTGGGGAAGCTTTCCTGTACTTGTTTTCGGGTCGTTTTTAATGGCATTAGGAATGATATTGACACCATATGCGACATCGGAGTGGATGTTGACCATGACTATGGGGATAATGAGTGCAGCAGGAGCAGGAGCAGGGAGTTTTGCAATTTTAATTGGGGCAACGGCACAAAAACTGCTGCCTAGCCAGCGATCTGTTGCGGGAGGATTTATTAATGCTGGAGGATCCTTTGGACAATTTGTTTTTGCACCGTTGACACAGATGATTTTAGCAGCTTATGGCTGGATCACAGCGATGTTTACTCTCGCAGCAGCGTCTTTATTAACGATTCCTTTAGCCTGGACTCTTCGTGAAAAGGAGGCATCTCGGTTAGATGCTGATTCCCAGCCTTCTCAGAGCATGGGGCAGCAAATTGCTCAGGCGATGAAAAATCGGAGTTACCTATGCCTGCATGCAGGTTTCTTTACTTGTGGTTTTCACGTTGCCTTTCTGGTTACGCATTTACCGGGAGAAGTAGCTTTATGTGGTCATTCTGCAGTTGTATCTGCTGCGGCAATTGGAATGATTGGTTTATTTAATATTGCAGGAAGCCTCTTGGCTGGTGTATTAGGGAATTACTACCGAATGAAATACATACTGGCATTTATGTATGGAAGTCGGGCAGTCATGATTGGCTTATATCTGCTTGCTCCAAAAACGGAATTAACTTTTTATATTTTTGCTGCTGCATTAGGTTTCACCTGGCTTGCTACAGTACCGCCTACCGTTGGACTGGTCGGAAAACTTTTTGGTACTCGTTATCTCGCTACTCTATTTGGATTAACCATTCTGACCCATCAAGTAGGAGGATTTTTAGGTGCTTGGCTTGGGGGAATTGCCATGGAGCAAAATGGAAGCTATATGTGGATGTGGTATGCTGATATTCTGCTGTCTTCTGCAGCTGCCCTGGTCAACCTGCCAATTCAGGAGGAAAAAATAGTAAAAGCATGATATAATTATAAAAAATCTGATAGGAGGATTATTCATGTATTGTAAACCTCTTTTTGAAAATGATGTTCCCACTCTCCTTTTTTAAGCCGAGGGATTGCACAGTGTATTCCTTCCGCTTAGTATAACTTCTTTAATCGTAAAAGACGGAGGGAACATGCATGATAAAACAATATCTTGGTCCGATATACTTGACATTGGCTGCAAGTATTTGGGGGGGCATGTACGTAGTAAGTAAGATGGTACTTACGATGATTGCTCCTTTGGAATTAGTATGGTTTCGTTATATTCTGGCTTTACTGACTCTAGTTGCTTTTGGTTTAGGAACAGGGCAATCTTGGAAAATTCATCAAAAGGATATACCCCTTATCCTTTTGATTGGTCTAGTGGGCTACTTTCTTTCCATTTGGGCTCAATTTGCAGGGACACAACTGTCTTCTGCTCAAATGGGAGCCATTATTACTTCTGCAACTCCAGCCTTCATGATTATCTTTGCAAAGATACTCTTAAAAGAGACGATAACTTTGAAAAAGGGAATATCAGTTTGTTTAGCGACAATTGGTGTGCTATGTATTATTGGAGTTGGTGATGTTGGCAATTCTTCCAAGCTAGGCGGCATCATTTTGGGAGGAGCAGCTTTAACCTGGGCCTTTATGTCTGTTTTGGTAAAGAAAGTACCTAGGGGTTATTCACAGCTTGTAATTACAACCTATGCAATATTGGCAGCAACCCTGGCAATGACGCCTTTTGTCATTACAACTATCAACTTGGTGCAAATCCAGCATGTGCTGCTGGAGCCTTTGGTGTGGGGCGGCATATTATATTTAGGCATCGTATCAACAGCAGGAGCATTCTTTTTCTGGAATAAAGGTTTACAGCTTGTTGATGCTACCCGTGCAGGAGTATACTTCTTTTTCCAGCCCCTGGTCGGAACGCTGCTTGGTTACTTTTTTCTTGGGGAGCAAGTGGGAATCGGCTTTTGGATAGGAGCAGCACTCATTATTGGTGGGGTTTTGCTAGTGGTAAAAGATCCCACTTAGGTATGGAAAAATTATTTATGGTAATTGCGAAGGACACGAGGAAATAACATTTTTTCGTGTCCTTCGTTGCGTCTTTGCAGCTTCATGATAAACAATATTTTTAGGTACGGGGCAATTTGGCATTCTTCTTATTGTATTGCATTTTTTCTGTATAGGTATATAATATAAATGAGCATATGCCCAATTGAAGGAGTGAAGATAGTTTGGCAAGAAGACGCTGCTGTGGATTAGTAGAGCAAGAACCGATCTTTCGAAAATTCGTATCTGATAGCCAAATGAATACTGGAACCATTATACTTTTAGTTGAAGAACTAGAAGCTTTACGCTTGAAAGATCTTGATGGTATGGATCAAGTGACTTGTGCCATAAAGATGGGAGTCTCACGGGCTACTTTCCAGAGAATACTACAATCAGCTAGAAAGAAAATGGTTACCTCACTAGTAAATGGGCAAACCATCATAATACAAGGGGGAAATTATATGATAAAGTATAGGAAATTTGAGTGCAAAGATTGCGGACATATTTGGGAGGTAGAACCATGTTCGGAGGGAGGCAAACATGGATACGAAATTCCTTGCCCTCAATGCGAAAGTATGAAGAAAATAAAATTGGCAGAAGACGGTACTCGTCATGTTTGTGGTGGAGGACATGGGCACGGACATGATCATAAGAGCGGATGCTGTAGTGGACACGAATCATAAAAAGATGCTGATGGGTTAATCCCATCAGCATCTTTTTATGATTCTTATTCTGTATAGTCGTTATTAGCATCTGCTTTGGCAGTCAGGGTACCATATTGATTTTTGCTTTGTTGTGTTTTATTTGTTGCTTGATTTTGAGCTGAGCTTGCGTAGCTGTTGCCAGTATATGCAGAAGATGCTCCAGCTTGGCTGCCATATTGCTGACTTTGTGCAGAATTTGAATAATCATTATTGGCATCAGCAGTAGCAGTTAACGTTCCATATTGGCTCATGCTTTGAGCCTGCTTATTCTGTGCATTCTTACTTTGGCTGGCATTAGATGTTAGTGCAGAAGAGCTCATAGATTGTTTGTTGTTTTTATCATTTGTAGCCATGTTGTATGCCCCCTTTTAATTTATTATTGATTTTGAATCCAAATATATTTTCCCCCACTTATAGCATGATTATGTGACTGAAAATTAGCATAAAATAGCAATATAAACCAATTATCCAATCCAATACCAATTGATAAATAAAGATGTACATAGTAACAAAATAGAAGTACTGATGGCAAGATAACAATAATAGAATTTTGGGGAAAGCTGTCCAAAGAAAAGATAGAGAGGAAATATCGGGAGTATAAAACGGGAGACACTGTATAGAGGGGCACTGGGAGCAGTAGAACAGAGGGGGATGAGAATCCATAGCCAGCCAATTACGAGGTAGGAGGTAGGAATTTTAAACTTTGGCAGGATTGTGAGGAAACATAAGCCAATGAGGCTGCTGATTGTGAGGAATGTATCTAAAGCAACTCCAGGCTGACTATAAGGGTCATTAAAAAAAGTCAAAGGGATATTAGCTGCAATATTGTGCCAGGGCAGCTCAAAATGTCTTCCCCAGTCTTGTTGTGTAGTTATAAAGGCAATGGGATTATCCAATAGATAGAAGTTGTACAGCATGAAACAGGATAGAGCAATTGGCGGCAGGAAAAGTGGAAGCATGACAGGTAAGGATCTGATATGAAG
>CAMKSY010000224.1 GCA_946415545.1 uncultured Pelosinus sp.
CCTTAGCAAATATTTTGGTAAATGTTTCGAAGTGAATTACTTCTTCATTTTTCAATAGACAGAATAACTCCTTATGCGAATCTTCTGTTGCCTTCTCAAAAGCTTGCTGGTAAAAGTCACGTCCTCTTTCTTCTATTGCCATCGCAATTCGTAATCCTTCTAGATCACTAAATAATTTTACGTCCATTTTGTTACCCCCTAAATAAAAATACAGCTTATCCTAGTTCATTATTTCCACAATATAAAAAAAATTCCTGCAAACCTACAAGAAATACCGACTTATTCTTATATGCCAATTATAAAAAAATTCAAAAGTTATATAATAATAATTATCATTTACATTTTACCTGACACATGTTACCATATATTTATATATTATATGTACAAGGAGGACTCCTAAATGACTAAGCGTAATGATGTTGTAAAATTTGGTGGTAACCCAGTCACACTAATCGGCACAGAAATTAAAGTTGGTGATAAAGCTCCTGATTTCACAGTGCTGAATCCCGATTTATCTTCTTTATCACTTAAGGATACACAAGGTCAGGTACGGGTTATTAGTGTTGTACCTTCCATTGACACATCTGTTTGTGATATACAAACTCGCTGGTTCAATGAAGAGGCTGCCAAAATTGATGGCTTAACCCTATTATCCATCAGCGTCGATTTGCCCTTTGCCTTAAAGAAATATTGTGCAGCTCAAGGCATTGAGACCATTAAGACTCTTTCTGACCATAGGGAGCTTGATTTCGGACTAAAATATGGATTTGTCATTGAAGAATTACGCCTTTTATCCCGTGGAACGATTGTGATTGATAAAGATGATATTGTACGGCATGTAGAATATGTTGCTAATATCGGTGACCAACCCGATTATGATCAAGTAATGACTGTTGTAAAACAATACTTATAAATCTTTGAATTCACTTAAAAATGCCCTTATCAATTTGATAAGGGCATTTTTTATATAAAGACATTATGTGATTCGATTCAGATGATATTGCGCTTGTATTTTGCATATGCAATTTTCAGTTTTTCTACTTTATCGTACATTTCAATTTGAAGAGCTGATGCAGTATCATAATCCCCTGTAGCAATCGCATCATTAATTTGCGTAAAGATCGATTTTTGTGCAACCGTATCTTTTGCCAATTCTATGCGCAAAGAATTTACTTTATCCCATAAATACAAATCATAGTCTACAGCATTATCAGCATCATGCAAAGACTTAGCGGCTTTTACAATAGCAAGGTTTTCTGGAATAATTCGTTTTACTAATTCCGTTGACCAACGAATTAATGCCCCTGCTACGAAAGCATCCAATATTTCTTGGCGAAGAACATTTCCAGCTTTAATAACTTCTGTTTTTTCAGGAAACTTTTTTAAATTTTCCATGTTTTCCCAAACGGTTGCTGGAGGTTTGCCAAATAAGCGATTCCGCTCATCTTCTTCATAATCTTCAAATACATCATGCTCACTGCGATAAGCGCGATCAGTTTCAAGATAAAATCCAGCAGTTCCTGCTTCCTTCGATAATTCAGCTAATATCTCTTTTGTATTCTTGCCAGATTCAACAATCGCTTTAACACCATCAAGCATACTCAAATAGATTGCTGAAAGCGCAACATAGGTATTTGTATATGGATTCACTGCACGAACTTCAAAACGAGTCGCTAATGGATTGTTAACATCCCGTACTAGTCCAGCAAGAATTGTCCGATTACGAGAAGGTATCTCTGGAGTATGTCCAAGAGAAGTTACGATGCAAACCGGTGCTTCAAAGCCTGGTTTTAGACGATTCAAAGCGTCATTAGTAGCAGTAATAAATGGGTTAATCGCCTCATAGTTTTTCAATAATCCCATAAGTGAGCCATAACCAACAGCACTCATAAAGTCTTCTTTCATGTTGGTAGGAGCAAATAAATTCACAAGTTTTCCTGATTTCATTTTAGCCGCAAAACCTACATGTGTATGTTCACCATTACCAGCTACACCGATAATTGGTTTTGCTTTAAAGGTTACCTCAAGACCATTGGCTCTAAATACCTCTTTTACCACAATACGAGCTTGCAGCTCATTGTCTGCCGCTTGCAGGGCATCAGCAAAACGCCAGTCAATTTCCAACTGCTCGCAAACATGAGTCAAATTACCACTTTCATCAATGGTCGCTTTAATGCCGCCAACTTCTTTATGACCCATTTCTGTTTTTAAGCCATAGTTATCCAGCATAACAATGGTCTGTTCTAATGCTGTACGTACAGAACCGCGAGTACGCTGCCAATATTGTTCTTGCATAGTTTGGGATGTAGAAAGTTCAGCAACTTCTGCTTTCTCTACGGGAGTCTTTACCCAGAACTCAAGTTCAGTACCGGAGGTAAAAATAATATCTTCAATCTCTTCGCCATTGATATGATCAAGACCAGCCACTTTAGGATATTTCTTGAATAAACTAATTAGCTCACTTTTTATGTAACTGAGACTATCCGCTAAAATTGCACGTGAATCAACGCGTAAGCCATTATGTACAAGGAACGCCGGGATACGAAGAGTACCAACAGGCTTTCCCTTTACTTCATCAATGTAATTATAATTATAATCAACAAACCAATTTACATTGGAGTCAGCGGGCATATCTACCTTAGCATTATTCAACGTAGCGATACCTGTAAGCACTACCGATGAACCATCTGTCTGCACTGCACTGCCTTGAAAAAACTCATCCATATCTTTAAGGAATAATTCCATAGGAATCTTTTCATCAGTATCGTTACCTGCAAGATCAATACCTACTAAGGAAACAAATTTAATTTCGGAATGCTCTTTTAATAATTCAATCAACTCATTCTTACCATATTTTCCAGCAGGAATTACATAAAGCAATTCATTTACCATTTCGCTCACCTCTTAAATATTATAAATATAATTGTACTTTGTTATACCTATGATAGATTCTAAAGTAATTATATCCTCCTTATTGAATCTTTCTCTTTATTTAATCTATTATACTATTAATAGTAAAAAATACAAAGTTTATACTGATGAATATTTGATTTACTTCAAGAAACTTTTAGATCTGAATGTATAAAATTAAAAGCCTGGCTGTAGGCCAAGCTTTTAATTTTACTTTTGTTAGATATTGAATAATAGATCCCCATAAGTTGGCATTGGCCATACATCTTTGTCTACCAGAGTCTCAAGTGTATCAACAATATCACGTAGAGCTGCCATTTTTTCAAATACATCAAATCGGAATAATGAAGCTTGTTCATAGGTATCCCCATGAGCATTTGAAGCCCTCTCTACAGTTTCTTCAAGAACAGCAATCTGTTTCTTTAACGATGCCATCAACGTAGATACCTCTGTAAGCAATTCAGTTTGAGCAGTCAAATCTGCTGCTATTCCTGTAGCTTTAATTGTATTTATTGAAACTGCAAGGTTTGTGGCGAACTTGATAACGGAGGGAAGTATTTGTCTCTTAGCCATTTCTAACATCGTTAATGCTTCAACGTTAATCGTTTTGATATAATTTTCAAGAGCAATTTCATAACGGGACTCCATTTCTACCTTGCTCAATACAGCATGTTTTTCCATGACTGCTATGTTCTTTTCAGAGATAAGTGCCTTAATGGATTCTACTGTAGTTCTTAAATTTAAAAGACCTCTTTTCTCAGCTTCAACAACCCATTCATCTGAATAACCATTACCGTTAAATACCACTCTTTTATGATTGGTAACATATTCAGTAATAATTGCTTTTACTTCAGCATTTGCATCTGCAGCATTTTCTAATCGATCCGCCACCTCGTTTAGCACTTCTGCCACAATCGTATTTAAGGTTATATTGGGTTCGGCGATAGAAGCGGAAGATGGACACATTCTAAATTCAAACTTATTGCCGGTAAATGCAAATGGAGACGTTCTGTTTCTGTCTGTTGCATCTTTCGGTAACGGCGGCATTGTAGTAACACCAATTTCCATATGACCACCGTTTTTAGAGCTTGTTGCTCCACCATTTTCAATCTGCTCTAAAATATCTTGTAATTGCTCTCCTAAAAATATTGAAATGATAGCTGGAGGAGCTTCGTTCGCACCTAGTCTATGGTCATTTCCTGGATTCGCAGCTGATACTCTTAACAAATCCGCATATACATCAACAGCCTTGATAACAGAGCATAAGAATACGAGAAATTGCTGATTATCATGAGGAGTACGACCCGGCTCCAATAAATTCATTCCATCATCGGTTCCCATGGACCAGTTATTATGTTTACCAGAACCATTAATGCCAGCAAATGGTTTTTCATGCAGTAAACATACAAGATCATGTCGTAAAGCAACCTTCTTCATAATATCCATAGTAAGCTGGTTATGATCTGTTGCTATATTTGTAGTAGTAAAGATTGGTGCTAACTCATGTTGCGCAGGAGCAACTTCGTTATGTTTGGATTTGGCTGCAATTCCAAGCTTCCAAAGCTCTTCATCCAATTCCTTCATGTAAGCAGATATTTTTTCTTTAATGGAACCGAAATAGTGATCTTCTAATTCCTGCCCTTTTGGAGGTTTCGCACCAAAAAGTGTTCTTCCTGTAAATATTAAGTCTTTTCTTTGCTCATATGTTTTCTTATCAATAATAAAGTATTCTTGCTCTGGTCCTACAGTTGTAATAACTCGATTGGTTGTAGTATTCCCAAGAGCTCTTAAAACACGTAATGCTTGTTTTCCTAAGGCTTCCATTGAACGCAACAACGGAGTTTTTTTATCTAAAGCTTCTCCAGTATAAGAGCAAAAGGCTGTAGGTATACATAATGAATTGTCTTTTACAAATGCAGGTGATGTGCAATCCCATGCAGTATATCCTCTAGCTTCAAACGTAGCTCTAAGACCACCAGATGGGAATGAAGAAGCATCCGGTTCTCCCTTAATTAATTCTTTTCCCGAAAACTCCATAATTGCTTTACCATCAGAAGTTGGGGATATGAATGCATCATGTTTTTCAGCAGTAATGCCTGTCATTGGTTGGAACCAATGAGTGAAATGGGTTGCACCTTTTTCAAGAGCCCAGTCTTTCATCGCATTAGCTACTATATCTGCAACTACTGGATCTAAAGGAAGCCCCTCTTCAATTGTCTTCTTCAAAGCTTTATATGTGGCTTTAGGAAGACTTTCTTTCATGACTGCATCATTAAATACGTTTGAACCAAAAATTTGACCTAAGTTGCTCATCTACAAAAACCCCTCTCCATTTTTCATATCACATTACTGATTATTTCTAAATAGAACTTACATATTAACCTGCTAAAAGGTTGACAGCTTGATTATTCTTTAATGCAGCAACACCTTTGCTACAAAAAAAACAGACCCCTTCCACTTATTCAGTGGTAGGAGTCGTCATTGACTCTTAATTTTCTTTTATATTAATATTATAGCACAAAAACGGTTTTTGTCTAGTAATAAAATCCTCATTTTTTTAAAATACGAATATTATTCTTTTTCTTGAGTAGCTGCTATTTCTGCAATATTTGCTGCATCTATCATACTTAATGCTTCCTCTTGAGGAAGTTCTTGTACATTTTTAAGCTTCCTTTCGATGGTGCGAGACTTTCTGGCAGCTACATCAATGGAGTTACTAGCCTCTTGCAGCTTTTTATGGGTTTTATCTAATAAATCGCCAAATTTACCAAATTCGGTTTTTACAACACTAAGCAGTGACCAGACTTCTGAACTGCGTTTTTCAACTGCAAGCGTCCTAAAACCCATTTGCAAGCTATTAAGCAACGCAGATAGGGTCGTAGGGCCTGCAATGATTACCTTGTAATTTCGCATAATGGAATCACACAGCCCTGGACGCCGCAAGACTTCAGCATATAATCCTTCAATTGGCAAAAATAAAATTGCAAACTCTGTAGTATGGGGAACACAGACGTATTTATTCGCAATATCTTTCGCTTCGCTTTTAATTCGATTCTCTAAAGCCTTGGCTGCTTCTTCTGCTAAGACAGCATTGGCCTGATCTTGTGCCTCTAATAATCGTTGATAATCTTCTTGGGGAAATTTCGCATCAATTGGCAGCCAGACAATGCTTTCCTCTGTATCACGACCAGGAAGTTTAATCGCAAATTCTACTCTATCATTGCTTCCTGGCTTCGTTGCAACGTTTTTAGCATACTGCTCAATGGTTAGAATTTGCTCTAATAAATTCTCCAATTGAATTTCACCCCATATACCACGAGTTTTGACATTGGATAATACTCTTTTTAGATCACCAACGCCAGAGGCCAGAGTCTGCATTTCACCTAGTCCTCTATGTACCATTTCTAACCTTTCGCTAACCAACTTAAAACTTTCTCCCAAGCGCTTTTCTAATGTCTGGTTTAATTTCTCATCCACCGTTTTTCTCATCTCTTCAAGTTTGCTGCCATTCTCGTCACGAAGCACTCGCAATTGTTTTTCTACCGTTTCACGCATACGCTCTAACTTTTGTTCATTCATTTGAGTCAGTCCCTGTAATTGTTGAGAAAATGTTTCTAATTGCGTTAATTGCACGGTAGTATTTTCATTCATCCGTTTTAAAATTGATTCATTTAACTTACTAAGTGTATTCGCCACTTCTTCTCGCAATGCTCTGGCGACAAGATTATTTTCTCCTCGGTTCTTGGCCATTTCATCATTTACAATTCGTTCTACTCTTTCGATTGCCTTTTCTATACCTATCAAATGAGCAGCAAGCTCCTGCTGCTGATTCTTTCCAAGCCGTAATAGTACTATCATAAGGAGAAAAATAATAATTCCATTAAGACCAAACATTAATATTATCATCACTGTTGACAAAATAAATCCTCCAATTATTTTATTAAGAACATCATATAAAATTTAATTCAGGGAAAAATAGGATAGGAACCCGTTTTCTAAATGAATTTCGTGGATAAGCTATAGGCGGGGAGGTGATCGTATGGAAAAACGTCAAAACGAATCTAACAAAGAAAATAAAAACAAATCTCAAAA
>CAMKSY010000225.1 GCA_946415545.1 uncultured Pelosinus sp.
GTAGCTCCTGTAGATCCGGTTCCAGTAGGTCCAGTAGCTCCCGTTGCTCCTGTAGAGCCTGTAGGTCCAGTAGCTCCTGTAGATCCGGTTCCAGTAGGTCCAGTAGCTCCCGTTGCTCCTGTAGGGCCTGTTGGTCCAGTTGCTCCCATATTGCAACAGCTTAACGAATGTGAGCATAATGGAAATGTAGGAACTGTAGGTGAGAATCTTCCTTTTAAATCATCATTAAAAGACACGTTATATCACCCTTTTATCTAAGAATATCGAGTCATTATATAGTATGTAAATATTTGTAATAATGTGATAGGTCTTATGTATATTTATTACCTAATAACTATTGAAAAGAGGAGAACTTTGTGAATGCAATTTATGTAAGAGTATCAACCGAAGAGCAAGCTAAAATCAGGTTGCCAAAAGTGTAGTCGTCTATGACCCTGATCGTGTGGTGCGGAAATTGGCAGTACAACTACTTTTCGCCGAGGATGCTGAAAACCCTACATCAACATACACGGCCGACTGACTGCCAGCCAATTGATAGGCACCAACTTTACTAAGCTCAGAGTAAATTAAGAAAAGAGTACAGTTGATAGAACGTGGCGGTTAAAGTTCTTAGGATTCTCGTTCTACTCAAAGAAAGGTGGAATAGGAGTTAGAGTATATCAGAAACCTGTTAATCGATTTAAGCACAAACTTAAAGAAATAACGGGGGAAGCAACGCCATGAGCATGAAGCAGTGGGTTGAAAAGCTTAGATCGTGCATAATCGGCTGGATAAATTACTTTGGCATGGCAGATATAAAGAAAATCGCAGTATCTCTGGATGAATGGCTGAAAAAAAGATTACGCATGTGCTTTTGGAAACAGGGGAAGAAAAATAAAACCAAACATGACAACCAAGTAAAATTAGGCGATGGCAATTACAAAGCTTAGGAACATGCCAACACAAGAAAGAGCTACTGGCGTATAGCCGGTAGCCCAATTTTTCAAAAGACATTGACCAACGAATGCCTAAAGAAATATGGTTTCATAAACATCAGTGAAAGATATTAATTAGTACGTTAATTCTATTGAATCGCCGTATACCGAACGGTACGACAGGCTATCTAACAATAAATAATATACTATAATAATAGTAATAGTATTTAACTGATAAGGTTGGTGTATAAAATGTCCACGAATGCTAAAAAGGCTTTAAATAAGAGAAAATTAACAGTAGTAGCTGATACAGGCTATTATAATATACAAGAAATGTGTTGATAAAAAAATAAAGGTATATATTAAGAAGCCAAAAGCAAATAATCAAACTGGCGATGATGCTTATAGGAAGGATAGATTTACTAATATACCTGAGGATGATAAATATATATATTTGCCCAGAAGGAATGGAACTATCATTTAGTGAGTATACAACCAAAAATGATGTTAAATACAAGCGATATAAGGGTACTCCAGTGTCAGAATTGTTCTAAAAAGAATTTATGTACTCAGGCTAAAGACGAACGTAACATACAGCGTTTACCTGATGAAGACATTATTGAAAAAGTTATCGCAGATACAAAAAATAATACTAATATATACAAGAAAAGAAGATGTATTGTAGAGTACCCTTTTGGAACTATCAGAGGAATCTAAATTACACATATTTTCTCCGGCAAGGCTTAGATTCGGTTAATGCTGAGACAGCCTCTATTTTTGTTGCCTATAATTTAAAACGATCTATAAATATTCTGGGCGCACAGGAGATAATAAAAGGCTAGTTACTTTGTAGCTAACGAAATATAGGCAAAGGGGGGCAAAACCGTTATGTGTTGAACCCCCTTTTTATCTTTGTAAATTAAGAAGATATGACTTTGGAACGAAAATTAAAGATAACCTAGATAATGAGAATATATTTGTTAGATAGCCTGACGTATGGTGGTGGGAGAAGCCAGCTACTCAATTAATTGGTAGCCTCTTACTCGATTCGGAATCGATACCTTTCTGGTACTTTCTAAAAGTCATTCAGTACTTTCTATTCCATGATCATTCAATCGCCTGCCAATGATGATTAGAAATATTTAACAAGCAGTATAGGAAAACCCAAATAATTGTCGAAGATTATGTAATAATAATTCTTTTATTTCAAAAATTCCCTAAAATTCCAATTGTTGATGCCTTTTTATGTCATTAATGAGATGCTGGATCAGGAGTGAGTATGATGAATAGAGAATATATACCCAAAAATCCATTGAGTATTGCAATTAGTTATATTTTATTAGGCAGTATATGGATATTGTTTTCAGACAGCATGATTGAGCTGATCTTTAATGATATAAAAATCATCACTGCTTTATCCATATCAAAGGGCTGGTTTTTTATTTTATGTACGGGGTGGTTACTCTATCGTCTTATTAAGCAGTCTCAAGAGGCACTGATGACACAAAATATTGCTCTTGAGGTTTTAGGAGAAGAACGTTTAGCGTCAGAAGAAGAACTGAGGCAGCAGCTAGATGAGCTGCTCAGCCGTGAAGAGGAGATTCACAGACAGAACTTAGTACTGGTTTCGCTGAATGAAACTGCTTTGGGGCTTATGAACCGCTTAAATTCAAATGAGTTGTTACGAGATATTGTTGTAAGTGCAGCGAAACTGATTAATACGCCTCATGGCTATGTATGCCTAATCGATGAAGAACAGGGAGTTTGTAGAAGGCTGATCGGTACAGGTGCCTATGAAGGAGAAACCGGCCGCCTGGATAAACTGACGGATGGTCTGGTTGGGGAAGTGTACAGGATCGGGGAAATTAAAGTGGTTGATGATTATAGCACCTGGGAGAAACGTTTTACAGACCCCTATTTTGACCGTATGCATTGTACGGTACAAGTGCCTTTTAAGTCAGAAGGAAAAGTATTTGGTACATTAGGCCTGTCCTTTGCCGACCCAGAAAGAAAGTTTACGATAAGTGAGCTTGATTTATTAACGCGTTTTGCTGAATTAGCTTCAATCGCTCTTGATAATGCCAATTTATTTACTACCTATAAGAATGAACTCATAGAGCGCAGACAGACTCAAAAAGCCTTGCAGATATCGCAAGCCAACTATCGGTCGATATTTGATGCAGCCAGTGATGGTATTATTGTTCATGATGCTTCTACAGGAGAAATTATCGATAGTAATCAAAAAATTGAGGAATTGTATGGTTTTTCTCGCGGGGAAATGATTTCACGAGGTTTAGATGGACTGGGTAATCAGCAATTACCCTATCGTGGGAATGATGCTTTAGAATGGATTCACCGGGCTGCTGCGGGAAAATCGCAGCTTTTTGAATGGATGATTCAAAGGAAAAACGGAGAAAACATCTGGGTGGAAATTAATTTAAAAAATGCTGAGATTGCTGGTAGACAGTGCATCTTAGCAGTAATTCGTGATATTCGAAGACGAAAGAGAAGAGAAATTGAGCTTCACAAAATTCAGAGTAATAATCAGGCACTGATTAATGCCATTCCCGATAATATGTTTCTTATACGGTGTGACAGCATTATAACAGATTGCAAGATAAATAGTCCCCATTTATACTATTTATGCTCTGATGAAATTATTGGGGAAAGTGTTTTTCAAGTCTTTCAGCCAAACCTTGCGGAACAGACGATGGAAGTCATTGTAGAAGCGATAACACAAGGAAAGCTGCAAATCTATGAATTTCAAATGACGAAGGAGCAAAATCAATACTATTTTGAAGCACGGATTGTGCCAAGTGGCGACGAGGAAGTTTTGGCGATTATCCGTGATGTAACCGATAGAAGGCAAATTGAGGAAAAGCTGGCTTATTTGAGCCATCATGATGCAATGACTGGTTTATACAATCGAGCCTATTTTGAAGAAGAGATGAAAAGAATGGGTGCTATACGCAATGTGGCTGCGGGGATTATCATTTGCGATTTGGACGGCTTAAAGCTTGTGAATGATACATTAGGTCATAGTATGGGCGATGATGTTTTAAAAGCTGTCGCAGGTGTTCTTAAAAAGGCATTTCGTCCCCAGGACTTAATTGCACGTATTGGCGGGGATGAATTTGCCATACTGCTTCCTTCTAATTCCCGCTCTGCCTTTAAAATTGCTTGTTCCCTTATCCATAAATTAATCGAAGAGTACAATGGTAATCGGCCCATTATACCTCTTAGTTTATCCATCGGATTTGCTGTAACCAAAGAAACTCCTACGGATATGAATGCGTTATTTAAAGAAGCAGATAACTATATGTACAGAGAAAAGCTGCAGCGTCACCAGAGTAACAAGAATACAATTATTCAAGCATTAATGAATGCCTTAGAAGCCCGAGACTTTATTACAGAGGGGCATGGCGAACGCATGAAGGAGCTCACAGTGCTTTTGGCAAATGCTGCAGGCTTACCTAAGCAAAGTTTGGAAAATCTTCGTCTTTTGGCTCAGTATCATGACTTAGGGAAAGTTGGAATCTCTGATGAGATTTTATTTAAAGCGTCTCCGGTAACGAAAGAGGAGTTTGCGCTTATAAAGCAACATTCTGAAATAGGATACCGTATTGCTCAGGCCAGTCCAGAATTAGAGTCAATTTCGGAGTGGATACTAAAGCATCATGAGAGGTGGGATGGGGCAGGATACCCTTTGGGTATTGGAGGTAACGAAATTCCTGTGGAATGCCGTATTTTATCGATTGTAGATTCTTATGATGCTATGACCAATGATCGTCCTCAGCGTAAAGCAATGAGTCATGAAGCTGCAGTCGCCGAACTTCGCAAATGTGCAGGCACCCAATTTGATCCACATTTAGTGGAGTTATTTTTACAATTGCCAGTTTGAAAAATAAAATATATTGAACCGCAGAGAACACAGAAAACTATTCCTTACCTCTCAGTGTCCTCTGCGTTCTCTTTACAGAAATAAAAGTAAAGATTATTTTTACAGATGTAGCGATGCAGCTACATCTGTTTTTTTATTAAAATAAAATAAATCAAGACAGGAATATGATAGGAGTATGTCCAATATAGGAAATAGGAAAAATTTTACAATTTAATAAACCTGCTTATAAAAAAATAGTCATGTTAGGAAATGATCGCGCATAGTATAGGAAATGGGCTACATGAGTTTTTGTGGCATGGGTAGAAAATGAATGGGGGATTTATGTTATGCGTAAAAAGGAATGTGTTGCTATGATATTAGCAGGTGGGCAGGGAAGCAGGCTGGGAAGCTTGACACGCAAGATTGCAAAGCCAGCGGTGCCCTTTGGCGGAAAGTATCGTATTATCGATTTTCCTTTGAGCAATTGCCACAACTCTGGAATTGATACGGTGGGAGTGTTGACTCAGTATCGTCCTCTGGCTTTACACAGCTATATAGGAATCGGTAGTCCATGGGACTTGGACCGCAGAGATGGTGGAGTGTATGTTTTGCCTCCTTATGCCCAGGAAGGTGGGGCAGAATGGTATAAGGGGACAGCAGATGCAATTTATCAAAATTTAAATTTTATTGATATGATCAACCCAAATTATGTATTGGTCTTATCAGGCGATCATATTTACAACATGGATTATTCACAGATGCTGGAGCGCCATAAGAAACAAAAGGCGGAAGCTACGATTTCAGTGATTGAAGTACCTTGGCATGAGACATCGCGTTTTGGCATTATGAATACGGATGAACAGGGCAGAATTACCGAATTTACTGAAAAACCTAAAGACGCAAACAGTAATTTGGCATCCATGGGAATTTACATTTTTAACTGGCGTTTATTGCGAAAGTGTTTAGAAGATGATCGCAAGAATGCTCTTTCCAGTCATGATTTCGGCAAAGATATCATTCCTAAATTATTGATGGATGGTCATCGTTTATTTGCATATTATTTTAAAGGATATTGGAAGGATGTAGGCACTGTAGAAAGCTTTTGGGAAGCAAATATGGATTTATTGGCGGATGAGCCAGAACTAGACTTATATAATCCTAATTGGCGGATTTATTCTGTAAATCCTACCAGGCCTCCCCATTATATTGGTGCTACAGCAAAGATTACTCGTTCGTTGGTGAGTGAAGGCTGCTCGATTTTAGGTGAAGTTGACCATTCTGTAATTTTTCCTGGTGTACATATTGAGGAAGGGGCCGTAATTAAGGATTCCATTGTTATGCCTTATGTTACTATTGGCAGAGATGCGCAGATTTACCGTGGAATTATCGGACGGAAAAGCTTGATCGAAGAAGGTGCTTTGATTGGCTCCATCAATCATGAAGGGATATGTGTTATTGAAGAAAATATCATCATACCTAGTGATGCCCAGATTTTAGAGAATCATATGATAAGTAAACAGAAACAGGTGGGATAAGATGCAAAACGTTATGGGAATTATTAATTTAAATCTTGGTCAGGATCTTTTAAAAGAGCTAACTATGGGAAGGCCATTGGCAGCTCTTCCCTTTGGCGGCAGGTATCGACTGATTGATTTCATTTTATCGAATATGGTGAATTCGGGAATGCAGAATGTAGGGATTTTAGTGCAGGATAAATACCGGGCATTAATGGATCATTTACGTTCGGGGAAGGAGTGGGATTTAGCCCGAAAAAGAGATGGGTTATTTATTTTACCTCCTAGTCCTAATCCTTGTTCATCGGGAGGATGCCGAGGGAGTGTTGAAAATTTTTACAACAATTTAGACTACATTGAAAGCAGCAGGCAGGAGTATATGCTGATTGCTGGTAGTCATATTGTCTGCAACTTGAATTATCGTAAGGCATTTAAGTTCCATAAAGATATGAATGCAGACATTACAATCTTATACAAGGAATATGATGAAGAGGATGAATTTTCCCAGTATACCATCCTGGATTGTCTGCCTGACGGCAGAATTAGCGACATGGGAACTCAAACCTCTAGAACTACATCCCGAAAAGTTTCTATGGAAATGTATCTGATTGAAAAAGGTTTATTGGTAGAGTTGATCAA
>CAMKSY010000226.1 GCA_946415545.1 uncultured Pelosinus sp.
AAAAAAGATAATAAAGTGGTTGACAAAGTAATGCCTAGTGTTAAAATGTAAGTAAGAGGTTGCATTACTAAATATTGTGATTAATGATAGTTAATAATGCTGTACAATATCCAAGATCATTGTGTATCTTAACTCAGATTAGAAAAAAATATGTAAAAGGGGAGATTTTGATGAAAATATTTATTGATACTGCAAACGTTAATGACATTGCAAAAGCAAATGATTTGGGAGTAATTCGTGGAGTTACTACCAATCCATCATTGATAGCAAAAGAAGGACGTAATTTTCAAGAAGTCGTGCAAGAGATATGTGCCATCGTCGACGGTCCTATTAGCGCTGAGGTTGTTAGCTTGGAAGCAGACAAAATGGTGGAAGAAGCATTGCCTTTAGCTGCATTGAATCCAAATATTGTTATTAAAATTCCAATGACAATTGAAGGACTAAAAGCTGTTAAAGTATTAGCAGCAAAAGGTATTAAAACAAATGTTACTTTGATATTCTCTTCCAATCAAGCCTTGTTAGCTGCATCTGCAGGTGCCAGTTATGTAAGTCCTTTTATCGGACGGTTAGAAGATATCAATGAAGATGGATTAAAAGTGGTTGAGGAAATTGCAACTATTTTTAAAATGTATGGTTTTAAGACGGAAATTATTGCTGCGAGCATCCGTACTGTTCGCCATGCCACACAAGCCGCTTTGGCTGGTGCTCATATTGGTACTATGCCTTATAGTGTAATTGAACAGATGGCTAAGCATCCTTTAACCGATTCTGGCATCAGCAAATTTTTAGCAGATTGGGAAAAAGTTAAAAATAAATAATATTTATTAATAAGTCGAAAGATGAAATACGGTCTTAATTGGCCGTATCTCATCCAATGACAATCAGGAGGTATCATAAATAGAGTGAATATTGAATCAATTAATGATTTGAGAGAGCAAACATTGAGTATACGTAAAAATATTATTCGTATGATTACGCAAGCACAATCAGGTCATCCAGGTGGTTCCCTATCAGCAGTAGAAATTCTAACCTATCTATATTTTAAAGAAATGAATATTGATCCCTCCAATAGTAAAAGCCCTAAGCGGGATCGATTTGTATTAAGTAAAGGACATGCTGCACCTGTATTATATGCTACATTAGCAGAAAGAGGGTTCTTTCCTGCAGATGAATTATTAACGCTGCGTAAAATAAATTGCCGATTGCAGGGACATCCTGATATGAAAGGAATTCCTGGCGTGGATATGTCTACAGGATCTTTGGGACAGGGATTGAGTGCGGCGGCTGGAATGGCTTTAGCAGGTAAAATCGATAGCAGCGATTATCGCGTCTTTGCATTATTGGGCGACGGTGAACTAGAAGAAGGACAAATATGGGAAGCAGCAATGTTTGCAGCTCATTATAAGTTGAATAATCTTACCATTTTTATTGATTTCAATGGTCTTCAAATTGATGGATCGATTGCTGAGGTGTTATCACCTTTGCCTATTCCAGAAAAATGGCGTGCTTTTGGCTGGAATGTTCTTGAGATTGATGGTCATGATCTCAAAGAAATCCATTGTGCTGTTCAAAGCGCCAAAGGAATTCTTGATAAGCCGACTGCAATTATTGCTACTACGATTAAGGGAAAGTGCATCAGAAAGATGGAAAATGCAGCAGAATGGCATGGGAAAGCTCCATCCATTAGCGAATGTGAAGAATTTTTATTTGAGCTGTCAAGGGGAGGGCTATAGAAATGGCAAAAGCTACACGAGAGGCCTACGGTGAGGCATTGGAAAAAATGGGTGGCCTTTGCTCTGATATTGTCGTGTTAGATGCGGATTTATCTAAATCAACGAAAACCTGCGTATTTGCTAAAAGTTATCCTGAACGATTTTTTAATGTTGGTATTGCCGAGCAGAATTTAGCAGGAGTTGCAGCGGGCTTGGCAGCAGCGGGAAAAATTCCTTTCATCTCTACCTTTGCTATGTTTGCCAGTGGACGTGCTTACGAGCAAATACGAAATTCGATTTGCTATCCAAAACTAAATGTAAAAATTGCTGCTACTCACGCTGGCTTGACAGTTGGAGAAGATGGGGCTTCTCATCAGTCGATTGAAGATATCTCGTTAATGCGCACTATTCCTAATATGACGGTATTAGTACCGGCTGATGGGACTGAAACCTGCCAAGCAATACAATTCGCTGCCGAGTATGAGGGACCTGTGTACATTCGGTTGGGACGTATGGCAGTACCTGATTTATTTACAGAAGAATATAAGTTTGAGCATGGCAAAGCTGTTTGTTTAATGGAAGGTACGGATGCAACCATTGCTGCAACAGGAATAATGGTTCATATTGCTAAAGAGGCTGCTGAAAAATTACAGGCAGAAGGTTTCAGTATTAGAGTACTGAATATACATACAATAAAACCAATTGATACAGATGCGATTGTAAAAGCAGCAGAGCAAACAGGCGCTATTGTTACTTGTGAAGAACACAGTATTATTGGAGGGCTCTCCAGTGCAGTAGCAGAAGTGCTGGTAGAGAATTTTCCTGTACCGATGGAACGTGTTGGAGTACATGATACCTTCGGTGAATCAGGGATTCCAAAAGAGCTTTTAAAAAAGTACGGACTTACTGTGGATGATGTGGTGCTGGCTGTTAGGAAAGTCATTGCCAGAAAAGCGTAGATTACGATCCTATGAAAAGAAAGGGGAATTGTAATGGAGATCAATTTGCAAATTAAAAATAAGGCTGGGCTGCACGCAAGACCAGCAGCTATTTTTGCTCAGAAATGTTCTACTTTTAAATCCAGCATTACAATACTAAAAGAGAACAAGCAGGCTAATGGGAAAAGCTTAATTAATCTTATGGGGTTAAGCGTAAAACAAGGAGATACAATCACATTGAAAATTGATGGACCTGATGCTGCTGAAGCAGGTGCTGCCTTGAAGAAAATCGTGGATGATAAGTTTGGTGAAGAGTAATAACAAAGCAAAAGAAGAAGAATCTGCAGCTTCTTTAGAAAATAGTATGAGTCAAAAAGCAAAAGAGAAAAATCGCTTCTTAGCGGCACAGCAAGCAGCAAAAGCAGAGATCGCCAGCTTGCAGCAATTAAACGAAACCGATAAAGAAGAGGAGAATGAAGTTATAGCTGTTCATTGGGAAATAATGAATTCCAAATCGTTTAGTGATTCTGTTATGACTTTCATCAACAAGAATAATCCCAGTGCAGAAGCAGCGGTGGAATATACTGTGAATGAAATTGTTTCTATGCTGGTTCTTCTTGAGAGTGATTATATGCGGCAGCGAGCAGCTAATATTAAGGAAATGGGCAATCGTTTGTTGCACCATTTGCGGAGGGCAAAGGCCTAGATTACCTCTCTTGATAAAATAGCTAGAAACCTTATTGAAAAGGTTTCTAGCTATTTTGCTTCTATTTAAATGTTAAAGGGAAAAGCGTCCAATATTAACGATACGTTGCTGCGTAATTGGCATTGCCTGTTCCGCGTACTCCAGTAATATTCCAATCACCGTCTTGGCTTCTCACAAGATCCATTCTAAAGCGTTGATTGGTATCCTGTTTTACTACTTGGACTGTAGCCCGATTACCTGATTGGGAAATAAGAGAAAAAGAATCACGATTTGCGTTAAATCCGTATCTGGATGCATAATCTTTAGCAACGGTTATAGGACTGGTTTGGTAATAGCCGTAATCATAATAGTCATTATAGCGATTGCTATCATTGCTGTAATAGATTCGGCCATCTTTATATAGTGCCCGGTTATCGTTAGAACTTGGCCAACTGTTCTTGTGTTGATGCCAGCCATTTCTATTATTGTACCGGGTATCATATTTACCGTCTCTGTTGTGATATCTACTATCGTATTTACTGCCGTTGCCATCAAAGCGGGTATCATAACTAGCGCTGGCGTAAGTGCCTCTCGTATCAGAGTTTTTATGATTATCGTACCGGGTATCATAACTGGAACCATTATTATATCTTGTGTTATAGTGAGAGCTGTCATTATATCGTGTGTCATAGCTGGCGCCGGTGTTGTGTCTGGGAGCATAGGTTGCATCATTGCTTGCTCTCGTTATATTATTGTTATTACCATTGCCATTATAACGGGTATCGTAGCTGGAACCATTGTTCTGCCTAGTGTTATAATGAGAACTATCATTATATCTGGTATCGTAGCTGGCACTTGCTTTGGTTTCCTCAATTTTTATAGGATGAATATTAGGATTTTCAGCAGCAAAGGTAGTAGCAGGAAGAGCTGTACCTGCAGCACCTGTCATAATAGCAGCACCTGCTAAAGCGGCAGCATATTTTTTATATTTTCCACGGAGCATTTTTCGTTTAGATATTTTTCTTTCCATAGATATCCTCCTCCTTTGATTTTATTTTTAGTCTTCCAAAAAATCTGCGTCAAAATGCATGGAAAATTAAACAAGGAAAAGAGTATTCAATCAATGTACATGTTATAGCAGAAGAAATAAAGCGTTGATTAATAGGGTAAATTTAATAAAAAAAGCCTTCCAGCGTCGTAGCTGAAAGGCTTTTTTATTGTCTGTCTTTAGGATCGTGTATGGATGGGAACAGCTGCTTGCAGGCATGTTTCATGATTAAAGTCTGCTGTTTCAATTTGGATTGTAGTATGGTTAATCTGAAATTGATCGCGGATGATGTTGATTGCCTTTAACAGGATAGTCTGAGCATTCTGATTCTCCTCAATTAACAGATGACAGCTTAGTGAGTCGAGACCGGAGGTGATTGTCCAAATATGCAGATCGTGAACGTCACGAACGCCATCGATACGCTGCAGAGACTCTTTTACTTCCAGCCAGTTGATCGTAGGAGGCGTTCCTTCGAGCAGGATGTTTACCGATTCATTAATCACACTCCACGCGCTTCGCAAAATTAGCAGTGCGACAATGACGCTGATGATGGGATCAGCCGTATACCAGGAGAAAAAATACATCAATAATCCTGCGATTATGGCCCCGACAGATCCAAGAGCATCGCCAAGAACATGAAGATACGCACTGCGGAGATTAATACTCTTATCCATATTACCCTTTTTTGTTAATATGAGGGCACTTATTAAATTGGCAAGCAGGCCAATCACTGCAATGGCGATCATGTAGATACTATTGACTGAAGGCGGTGCGAAAAAGCGTCCGTAGGCTTCCCAAACAATTAAGCCTGCAATCATAAATAGGGTCAATCCATTGAAAAAAGCTGCCAGTATTTCAAAACGATAAAATCCATAGGTTTTTTGTGGAGACGGTGGTTTAAGTGCCAAAATAGTTGCAAATAGACTTAATCCCAGCGAGGTCGTGTCACTGAGCATGTGACCTGCATCGGAGAGCAAAGCGAGACTGTTCGTAAACAATCCTCCCAGGAATTCAAGAACCATGATACCTGCAGTAATAATCAGTGATATTGTAAGTGCAGTGCGGTTGTCTTTTACATGAAGAGTTTCTTCATGACTATGACCATGGTGATGCCCCATATGATGCCTCCTTGCATAACTTTAGAAGTTACTATTTTACTTTTTGTTGAGATGAAGAAATCTATTCTTCCATTATATCACAAAGTAAGATGATGCTTGTTGACTGCATTATCGAAATTGGTCACTGAGCTAAATTCCAGCACCTCTTTAGCGCAGCTGGGGTTGACATTGTGTCTGCTGAGGATTGTCGTAGGAAAATGTCGATGTAAGTATTTTTTTATTCATTCGCTTTTGCAGGGGTGCAGAGAGTATATGTAGAAATCTGTAGTACGCTATTAAAAGAAAACGGACCAAATTTGTTTGAGGAGATGAAAGATCATATGATCCAGCAAGCTGAGCGCATGAAAGGATTGACATCAGCAATTTTTTCGCAATTAGAAGAACTGCAGAAGAAGGCAGCGGCCTCTGGTATGGACATCATTCAACTTTCCATTGGAAATCCGGATATGGCTCCGGCACCCCATATTATTGAAGCCATGAAACAGGCAGTGTCGTACGGCAGTAATTATGGCTATACCTTATCAAAGGGTAAACCTGAGCTGCTGGAGGCGATTGCCGGGTGGTATAATAAAAAATTTGGCGTACAATTAGATCCTAATACCGAGGTTCATTCCTTGATTGGTTCTCAGGAGGGGTTGGCTCATATTGGGCTTTGTCTGGTGAATCCAGGAGATGTAGTGCTGATTCCTGATCCAGGATATCCTATTTTCAGCACAGGTCCACATATTGCTGGCGCCCAGCTTCACACGATGTGTTTAACTGCCGAAAATAATTATCTGCCAGATTTGGACGGGATTGACGTAGAGATATTAAAACGTACTAAACTCATGATATTGAATTATCCCAATAACCCATTAGCTGCCACGGCAACACGTGAGTTTTATGAAAAAGTGGTATCATTGGCGCATCAGTATCAATTTGTGGTTTGTAGTGATTTTGCGTATAGTGAATTGGTTTTTGACGATTATCGTCCAGAGAGTTTTTTGAGTATTCCAGGGGCGAAAGAAATTGGTATCGAGTTTAATTCTCTATCCAAAAGCTATAATATGTGCGGCTGTCGCATTGCATATGTTGTTGGTAATTCCCAGGTTATTTCGCTGTTGGGGCGTCTAAAATCAAACTTTGATTATGGAATATTTGCTCCCGTGCAGCTGGCGGCTATTGCTGCGTTAACAGGCCCCCAGGATTGTGTAAGAGAAACGGCCGCTGCTTACCAAAGACGTCGTGATATCATAGTGGATGGTTTTAATAATATGGGATGGTATGTAGAACGTCCAAAAGCGTCCATGTATATATGGGCTAAGGTACCAACCAAGCAAAGCTCTTTTGATTTTGCGGTTGACCTGCTCAATCATACAGGCGTAGCAGTCGTTCCCGGTAAAGCCTTTGGTGATTGCGGCGAGGGCTTTGTCAGAATTGCCTTAGTACAGC
>CAMKSY010000227.1 GCA_946415545.1 uncultured Pelosinus sp.
TCAATTAACTGGAGCCTATAAATTAAGAGGAGCTTTAAACAAACTTCGTTCACTAACTGAAGAGCAAAAATCTAAGGGAGTTGTGTGCTCATCTGCAGGTAATCATGCTCAAGGGGTAGCTTATGCTGCCCGAATGATGAAGACAAGGGCTACAATCGTAATGCCTGAGATCGCACCTCTAGCTAAGGTGATGGCTACTCGGGGATATGGTGCTGAAGTTGTTTTGAATGGAACAGTGTATGATGATGCTTTTCACAAAGCCCAGGAATTAGAAATAGAGACGAAACAAACTTTTATTCATGCTTTTAATGATAAAGCGGTCATTGCCGGGCAAGGAACCATCGGTCTTGAAATACTCCAGGAACTTGAAGATGTTTCTGCCATCGTCGTACCTATTGGTGGTGGCGGATTGATTGCGGGTATTGCATTAGCCGTAAAAGAGTTGGCGCCCCATGTGAAAATTTATGGTGTGCAAGCTCAAGGTGCTCCGGCGATGTATATGTCGAAACATGCCCATGTGCTTAAAAGTACGCCAGATGCTACAACAATTGCTGATGGTATTGCGGTTAAAATACCGGGGGATATTACTTTCCCTATTGTGGATCAGTATGTGGACGATATTGTTGTAGTGGACGATGAGGCGATTGCTAGTACCATTTTAATGATGTTGGAAAGAGCAAAGTTAATGGTAGAAGGGGCCGGCGCCATTGCTCTGGCTGCTATACTCAATCACAAGATTCCAGCCCATGGCAAAGTGGTTAGCGTAGTGTCCGGAGGGAATGTTGATGTCAATTTCATTTCTCGCATTATTGAACGGGGACTGGTTAAGGCTGGCCGCCGTATTAAAATTTCTACGCAGATTTCAGATCGGCCGGGTTTATTACAACAACTATTGACCGTAATTGCAAATTCAAGGGCAAATGTAATTGCTGTTTTTCATGACAGGGTAGAACAGAATGTGCCAATTGGGCAGGCGATTATCGAGATTAGTTTGGAGACACGGGATGCATTGCATACGGAGCAAATTTTAACCAATTTACGTCAGCATGGATATAGCGCTAAGATTATCTAGTACCTTGTCAGTCTTAAAGCAGTAGAGAATGGCGAGGCTATTTTTTGCAGCGCAAGGCGGAGGAAGGAGGCATACCGTTAGTATGCTGACTGACGACAACGAAGTGGTGCGGAGAATAGACCACCAGTATTCACTGGATTAAAGCTGATAAGGTGCTAGAATATTCATTATTATTAAACTTTATCATTTTAGGCAGGAATGTTGAAATTGATGTCGAAAAGTAAAGAAGTTTGGGGGGAATGAATACAAAATTCATTACCCAATGATTAGGTGGAGATCGGATACGTTCGGCTGTAGCTGGCGGTGGCGTTAGAATTCCATCGCCAATCAAGTCTTCTTTAGGAAGGATCGAGTTTGGATGGAATGGAGGAAGGTTAATGTCTGATTTACTAGCGGTGGTTTTAGCAGCAGGTAAGGGTACGCGAATGAAATCGACCTTACCCAAGGTGTTACATCAGATTGGCGGTAAGCCGATGGTGCAGCATGTACTGGATGCAGCTCATATGGCTGGAGCTAAAGAAAAAGTTGTGATTGTTGGCTTTGGAGCAGAATGTGTTGAAGCAACGTTAGGAAAGCAAGCAGAGTTTGTTGTACAGAAGGAACAACTGGGAACAGGTCATGCTGTAATGCAGGCCAGGGAATTTCTGCAGGATTTTAATGGGACTGTTATGGTGTTATGTGGTGATACACCCTTGCTAAAAGGAGAAACCCTTGCAAGACTCTTTGCCGAGCATAAGGCCGCAGAAGCATCGGCTACAGTGCTAACAGCCCACATGAATAATCCAACGGGCTATGGACGTGTGGTTCGTGATGCCAGTGGACGAGTTTTAAAAATTGTAGAACAAAAAGATGCCAATAGCAGAGAACTTGCTGTTAATGAAATTAATACAGGAATTTACTGTTTTGAGCGTGCTGCATTGTTTGAAGCATTACAGAATACCAATTGTGATAATATGCAGGGTGAGTATTACTTAACGGATGTAATTGGTATATTAGCTACATCTCATGCTAAGGTGTGGGCTGTAAGTGTAGATGATTTCCAAGAAACACTGGGGATTAATTCTCGCATGCAATTAGCAGAAGCAGAAAAGATATTCAGAAGGCGGAAGTTAAACGAACTAATGGATCATGGTGTTACTATTATGGATATTGACAGTACCTTTATTGACCAGGAAGTCTCTATTGGTGCTGATACTATAATATATCCTTTTACATGGATTGAAGGAACTACGGTAATTGGACAGAATTGTCAGATCGGACCAAATAGTCGCATTCAAAATAGCAAGATTGGCGACCGCGCTACCTTGCATTTTATCTATGCCCATGATTGTGAAGTGGGTGATGATGCGATAGTGGGTCCTTATGTTCACTTACGGCCAAAGGCAGTATTAGCAAAGGGTGTTAAAGTTGGAAACTTTGTTGAGGTAAAGAATTCTCAGGTTGGAGTAGGGAGTAAGATTCCTCATTTAAGTTATATTGGTGACACGGATATGGGAGAAAAGGTTAATATTGGCTCAGGAACCATAACGGTAAATTATGATGGTAAGAATAAGAATCGCACTACAATTGAAGATGGAGCTTTTATTGGTTGTAATACCAATTTGGTAGCGCCTGTGACGGTAGGAAAAGGTGCTTATGTTGCTGCGGGCTCAACAATTACGAAGAATGTACCAGCAGATGCATTGGGTGTCGCAAGATCTCGACAAAGCAATATTGAGGGCTGGGTAACTAAGAAATAGTACTGTTTTAAAAAATAGGTAGCATTAGAGAATGGATAATAGCCCTTTAATGCGTTTATGATAGATATTTTGTGACAAAAAGCATAATCAGGAGGTAACGTTTTACAATGGAAGATATGAAGAGATTGCGGATTTTTTCCGGTAATGCCAATCCGGGGTTGGCTAAGGAAATTGCTGACCATTTGGGTCTTACTATGGGGAATGCTTTCGTGGGGCATTTTAACAACGGAGAGACGCAAGTCATCATTGATGAGAGTGTGCGCGGTAAAGATGTATTTATTGTGCAACCTACTTGTAATCCTGTGAATGACAGCATGATGGAACTTTTAATTATGGTAGATGCTGCTAAACGGGCTTCTGCGCGTACCGTTACGGCGGTAATTCCTTATTATGCTTATGCGAGGCAGGATCGCAAAACTCGGGGACGTGAGCCTATTTCTGCGAAGCTCATTGCGGATTTATTGACGACCGCTGGAGTGAATCGTGTCCTGACAGTGGACTTGCATGCAGGGCAGATTCAAGGATTCTTTGATATCCCTGTAGATCATATGCCTGGTGTGCCTTTATTAGCTGATTATGTTCGTTCTAAAAATTTAGATGATCTGATTGTTGTATCGCCGGATTTAGGTGGAGTTACTCGTGCAAGACAATTAGCAGATCGCCTGCATGCGCCGATTGCAATCATTGAAAAACGTCGTCCCATGCCTGGTGTAGCAGAAGTCATGAATTTGATCGGCAATGTAGAAGGAAGAACGGCTGTTATGATTGATGATATTGTAGATACGGCTGGGTCTTTGACAGAGGGCGCTAATGCATTAATGAAATTTGGTGCAAAGGAAGTATACGCCTGTTGTACTCACGGTGTTTTAAGTGATCCTGCTGTAGCTCGTATTGAAGCATCTACGATTAAAGAACTTGTAATTACTAATACGATTCCCTTACCTCCAGAAAAAGAAAATTCCAAAATAAGAGTATTATCGATTGCGCCTCTTTTGGGTGAGGCCATTCTTAGGATTTTTGGTGAACTTCCAGTAAGTAGGATGTTTGACGAATAATCTATATCGCAAAGAAACAGGGCGCATCATGCGTCCTGCTTTTTTAATCGTTGAAAAAGCGGAAGTTTCTATAAAATAAAACGTTTATTGTTTTCTCTGCGCCTCTGCGATTCGTTTTTAGCTTTAAAGGATATGAAGGATTATTATCTCTCACCGTTTTTCTGGTTCAAGTAAGATATTCCAACCCGCGTTTCTTATGTTTTTTCTCTGTCTATCATATGATATAATTCCAGTAAGGTTGGTGATGATAATGCAAGAGCGGGGAGCAGATGGAGAAATAAGTATAGAACAGGCTAAGCCTGCAGATATTTCAGCTATTGCAGCCATATTTACTGCAAGTTTTGATGAAAGTGTACGGCATCACTGCGGAGGGAAGCTGCCAAAGCCCCAAGCCATGCAGGATGTATTTACATTAGTATACGAGGCAGAACCACATGCTGCATTAGTGGCTCGTACTGTATCAGAAAAAGTGGTTGGTTACTGCTTTGCCCCCACACAATTATCGAATTTATGGTTCAGAGCGTTAACAAGAGGACATTTGCTATTATGGGCGTGGCGCTGGATAACGGGACAGTACGGTTTCGGATTACACCCTGTAAAGGTGATTGTCATGAATAAAGTAGCCTTTCTTTCTTCTGCTGTAACTCCTATGAAAAGGGCCAATGCTCGGATTTTATCCATTGCTGTAGCGCAGGAAGTTCGAGGGCAAGGAGTGGCTGGTAAGCTTTTAGACACAGCAATTCAATATTTCTCCAGAAGAAAGGCAACTCTCGTGCGCTTGGAAGTGCGGCCTAATAATGCTGCTGCTCTATCATTATATAAAAGGTGGGATTTTATCCCTGCTGGTTATACAGAAGATTCTCAGGGCAAGTGGTTGATTATGTTGAAAGAAATGGAGCGTCATCATGTTTGAATTAAAAATACGCTTGATTAATATGCTGGGACTATTAACCATAATAGTAATCCTTGGTTTAGTGCTGGATTATCGCAATGTTTTAAAGAGGCCAATGCGATTGGGAATGAGCTTAGCTATACTTGGAATTACGGCAGGTATTTTCTTAACTTTGAGTGCTGTACTGCCAGAGAATGATGTGTTTGGCAGAGTCTTCTCCAATACTAAAACGACACAGAAGGTGGTAGCACTTACCTTTGATGATGGCCCGTATCCGCCATATACTGAGCAAGTGCTGGATGTGTTAAAAGAATATCATGTACCTGCTACGTTCTTTGTCGTAGGGCAAAATGTTGAGAAATATCCTGAACTTGTAAAGCGTATTGCGGATGAGGGGCACCAAATTGGAAATCACACCTATCATCATATTGACCTATTAAAAGCAAATCGCAAAGATATTGCAGAAGAGATCGATAGCACTAATAAAGCGATTTTAGCAGCTTCAGGCATAAGAACGCATCTTATAAGGCCACCTCATGGCTTTCGTGATCCTGTAGTTATGGAGATGATGGCAGAACGAAACATGAAGGTTGTGGAGTGGTCTGTTATGAGTCGTGATTGGACCAATCCGGGAGTGGATGCTATTGTGGAGCGTACCGTAAAGAAAGTAAAAAACGGCTCCATTATTCTTCTGCATGACGGAGATGGCATAACGTCTCGGGACTCGCGCATACAGAGTGTCGAAGCGGCACGCCGCATAATCGAGATTCTGTCGGAGCAAGGGTACACCTTTGTAACCGTAGATGAAATCCTGGAAAAAACGGAGGACGTGAAAGGGTGAAAATTGTAGTAGGCCTTGGTAATCCTGGGCAGCAATATAGCGCAACTCGTCATAATGTAGGCTTTATGGTTGTTGATGAATTAGCTCAGCGCTTAGGAATTGATAGATGGAGAAATCAGAAAGAGGCATTGGTTGCTGAATATAAAGGAAATGATACCATATTACTGGTTAAGCCTCAGACATATATGAATTTGAGCGGCGTGGCTGTGGGAGAGCTGGCTCGCTGGTATAAGGTTGCCGTAGAAGATATTATTATTATTTTTGATGATATGGATTTGCCTACAGGTCGCTTGCGTTTACGAATGAAAGGGGGATCAGGAGGACATCGAGGTATTGAGTCCTTATTAACCCATCTAAGTAAAGATTCTTTTCCCCGGGTTCGTGTAGGTATCGGTCGTCCTCCCGCAGGATGGCAGGTAGTGGACTATGTGCTGAGTTCGTTTACCTCTGAAGAGCAGCCATTATTAAAAGCAGCCATTGAAAAAGCTGCTGATGCAACAGAGAGTATCTTAGAACAAGGCATGAATAAAGCCATGAATTTGCATAATAAATGATTAAAAGGCACAATTCCGCTGCTGCGGCATTGTGCCTTTGTCGTTCGATTTGTTCTTTTCTTCGCTCTATTATTTGCGAGCTGACACCCGCAATGGTAAAAAAAGGCAAGATCATTATTTTTATTTAACTACCAATACCGGTATTTTTGAATACGTTACCAATTTATGGGCGACACTGCCTAATAATAAGGCACCAAATCCGCCATGTCCTCGGGTGCCGCAAATAATAATATCAGCATTGATCTTTTGAGCATATTTGATAATCGTATCTGCTGGATTGCCTTCCAAAGTAATGATTGTAGCTGATAGATTATGTTCTGTAAAAAGGGACTTAGCCAAATCTGTTAACTCGCAGATGTGAGTACGACGCGATTTTTCCAGTGCGGTTACATTCGAAGCTGTTTCAATTGCCAGCAGCGCCATTGATTCAAAAATAGTGATAATATGTGTCTGCGCTCCATTTGCTTTGGCAAAGTTAATGGTCCACCGTAATGCCTTGTTGCTGCCATCAGAACCGTCAAAGGCTAAGACTATGTTTTGGATAGACATAGCAAGACCTCCCTTATCGTAATACATAAAAGTTCTTCGCAGAAAAAAGGAACTCCTTCAAGCTTCAAAGAAGAATTCAATTAAATTCAGAAATTTACGACAAATAAAAATATATTCATAAAACATATCCGTTGAAACGCAAAGGCACAAAAAGACGCTTACGCAGAAACAAAGAAAACAAAAGTGCAGCATTAATACGCCTTT
>CAMKSY010000228.1 GCA_946415545.1 uncultured Pelosinus sp.
AAGTATTTACCTGACTTGGCAACTGGGAAGAAAATAGGCTCTTTATCGTTAACAGAGGCTACTGGAGGCTCTAACTTTATGGGGCAAAAATCAACAGGTGAATATAAAGACTGGCAATGGATAATTAATGGACGAAAATGTTTTATTACCAATTCTCATTTAGCTGATGTTGATCTTTGGACTGTTATCACCGGACAAAATGAAAAAGGCAAGCCCATTATGACTGCATTTATTATTGATAAGGATACTCCTGGACACACTGCAGGGCGCACAGAGCATAAGTTAGGGTTATGTTCTTCCAATACCGGGGATGTCAGTTGCGTAAATGTGAAGCTTTCACCACAGCAGATGCTCAGTCAAGAAGGCGACGGCCCTAAAATTGCATTATCAACCATACAAGAAGTCGGACGCGCTGGAATGAGCGCCATATGCCTTGGAATACTGCGGGGCTGCTTGGAAGAATCCGTCAAATTCTCCAATGAACGGATCATTTATGGTAAGCCATTAAATAAACTCATGAACATTCAATTTACAATTGCAGAAAATAAATTAGATTATGAATCTGCAAAATTGCTGACATACCGGGCAGCCTCCATGAAAGATAACGGATTACCTTGTGCATGTGAATTTGCTCTTGCAAAATACGCCGGAAACGAAGGGGCAATCCGGGCAGCTAAAAGAACCATTGATATGATGGGTGGCTATGGTGTAATCAATGAATATCCCATCGGCAGATTTTTACGTGATACCTTAGCAGGCTCTACTGCTGGCGGTACTTCTGATATTTTGAAGGTGGTTATTGCTGCAGAAACACTTAAAAGATAAAATGCGTTAACAGACAGGAGGAACAATTGTGGGATTAAATATTGCAGTATGTATCAAATCAGTGCCGGATCCTGAATGGTATGAAAAAATTACAATTGATATAAAAACAAAAACAATTACAAGAAAGGGCATTCCTAGCATTATTAATCCTGTAGATAAGAATGCTTTGGAAGCAGCTCTGCAGCTGAAAGAACAATATGGTGGAAAAGTCACCGTAGTATGCATGGCACCTCCGGGAGCCACAAATGAGCTTTATGAAGCGATGGCCATGGGGGCGGATGAGGCAGCATTATTATCTGACTTGGCCTTTGCGGGAGCTGATACTCTTGCTACTTCCTATACCCTTGCCCAAGGGTTAAATAAATTAGGAAAATTTGATTTGGTTCTTACTGGTACAGAAAGTGCAGATGGAGCCACTGCTCAGGTACCTGCTCAGCTTGCCGAATGGCTGAAAATACCTCATCTCTGGAATGTAAAAGAATTTTCATTGGCTGCAGAGCAAGAAATTCATGCCAAGGTAAAAATGGATGACGCAGTAGGAGAATATAGGATTCAGCTACCGGCTTTATTAGCGGTTTCAAGAGAAATAAATAAGCCACGCTACACCACTGCCATGGGTGTAATGAAAGCAAGAAAAAAGACACTGGCAATCTTGAGTAAAAAGGATTTAGAAGTCAATGAAAGTCTGATTGGTCAGGTGGGTTCTCCAACTTGGTCCGGAGATATTTCTATTCCTTCGCTAGCGCGTAAGGGGCAGGAGCTAAAGGGGACATCGGAAGAAATAGTAACCCAACTAATTGCCAAGCTGCGAGCTGCCGGTATTAACCCAGCGAAGAGAAGGGAGGGGGATGGTAAATGACGCATCAGGGAATTTGGGTAGTGGCAGAACAGACGGTTAGCGGTATCAGCAGAGTCAGTTTTGAACTACTAGCTAAAGCTAGAGAACTAAAAGAACAGGGAAGAGTACAAACTCCTGTAACTGCCATTCTTCTTGGCGAGAACCTAAATGATTATTATAGTACCAAGTTGATGGAAGCAGGTGCTGAAGCGATTATTCTTGTTGATCATCCAGCTTTGCGATATTTCCAAAATGAGACTTATGCGGCCGTACTAAAAGCTTTAGTAGAAGAAAGACAGCCTAGCATTATTTTAATGGGGGCAACGGCTGCAGGTTCTGATCTGGCACCTACTCTCGGAGCAAAGTTACACACAGGAGTATCTGCTCATTGCGTTGATATGCGGCTAAATGAAGAGGGGCATCTTGTAGCTGTTGTCCCAGCCTTTGGCGGAAAGGTTTTAGGAGATATTCTCTGCACTAATTTCCGGCCGCAGATTGCGACTGTTAGACCTGGGATTTTAGGTAAGGTAATCTGCTTCATGCATAAGCAATGTCCTATAGAAAGATTTGACATAGCAGATATTCTTGCTCAAGATCAAGGCCGTGTCAAAGCTCTTGGCATTACCTATGAGGAAATGAAAGGGGTACCATTGGAAGAGGCTGAGCTTGTAGTGGCAGGTGGATTTGGTATAGAAAGTAAGGAAATCTGGCAGCAGCTTGAAACTCTTGCAGCAGTGCTGGGGGGAGCTGTAGGTTGTACCCGGCCGCCCCTTGATGAAGGATGGGCTAAGGAGTGCCAAATGATTGGAACGAGTGGGAAATCAGTACGTCCAAAAGTATATATTGGCATGGGGATTTCCGGAGCTACCCATCATATTTGTGGCATGAAGGATGCAGGACTTGTAATTAGTATCAATAAGGATGAAAAGTCACCAATTTTTGATGTTTCTGATATTCGCATAACCGCTGATGCGGCAACAATTCTTCCATTATTAATTGAAGGATTACAAAAGAACGAAGATGATGTAATCTGCTGATAAACTGTGTGTCGCCTATATTTTTAAATATGAATATGGGTGGCACATGAAACTTGTAACTATGCAAATTTAAATAGGCTATTCAAGCATTGCTGATAAACTTAAAAAACTGTTGGCTGCTTTTGATAGAAAAATTGGTGAAATAATCGTAAACGTTAAATAAACATTATTATGAAAAGGAGGATTTTATATGACAGAACAAACATTATTGCAAAAAATTGTTAGTCAAGCGCGGCAATCCCAAAAAGAAATGTAAAAGTATAGTCAGGTAGAGGTTGACCAATTTGTCAAGGCAATTGGCAAGGTGGTTTTTGATAATGCAGAGTTATTAGCTCAAGAAGCCGTAGAGGAAACGGGTATGGGTGTATATGAAGATAAAGTGGCCAAAAACAAAGGGAAATCAAAAATGATTTGGTTGAGTCTTAAAAATAAGAAATCAGTAGGAATCATAAAGGAAGAAAGGGCAAAAGGACTGCTTTATGTAGCAAAGCCGAAAGGTGTTATTGCTGCCATTACCCCAACCACTAATCCGGTGGTCACACCTATGTGCAATGCTATGTTTGCATTAAAAGGAAGGAACTCAATTATTGTAGCTCCTCATCCGCGAGCTAAGAAATGTTCTGCCCATACGGTAACACTAATGAATGAGGCGTTGCGCAAATTAGGAGCTCCGGAACATCTAATCCAAGTCATTGAAGAGCCAACAATGGAGCTGACTCAAGGACTAATGAGTGAAGCAGATGTTGTTGTTGCGACTGGTGGTATGGGATTGGTAAAAGCAGCTTATGCCAGCGGAAAGCCAGCCTACGGAGTTGGGGCAGGAAATGTGCAGGTCATCATTGATCGAGAATACGATTATGATCAAGCAGCCCAGGACATTATAGCAGGGCGGAAATTTGATAATGGTATTATTTGTTCTGGCGAGCAGTGTGTTATTACACCCATCGAAGAGCATGCAGCCATTATGGAATCATTTGCTAAGCACGGAGGCCATTATATTAATAATCCAGAAGACATTGCCCGTTTCCGGCAAGTCATGTTTCCAGAAGGAAAGATAAACACCCAGTTAGTTGGGCAATCCGTACAGTATATTGCCAATATGGCAGGAGTCAATGTGCCGGATACGGCAAAAATCGTTATTTTACAAGCTACAGGCAAAGGGGAACAAGATGTACTGTGCAAAGAAAAGATGTTTCCCTATATGGTTACCCTTAGCTATAACACATTTGAAGAAGCACTTGAAATTGCTAAGACCAATTTATATTACGAAGGGGCGGGGCATACTGCTGCTGTTCATTCACAAAATACAGAGCATATTAAACAAGCGGGAAGATTATTGCCCATCAGTCGCTTAGTCGTGAATCAACCTTCATCTACGGGAGCCGGTGGCAGCATTTATAATGGCTTTAATCCGACTACAACCTTGGGATGTGGTTCTTGGGGCAATAATAGCATATCAGAAAATTTGAGTTATAAGCACCTCATCAATGTATCGCGAATCGGTTTTTTTAACCGTGAAGCTGTGCTCCCAAGTGAAGTAGCAATTTGGAATTAAAAAAAGGAGAGGATGATATGGTCCCTTTTCGGGTTGTCCCACAGATCGCAATCTATCAAAAGTTTGAACAATTTGCCGATGCTTTTAAAATCGGTGAAGGTGATCTTCTGGTTACTAATGAGTATATTTATAACGCGGGCATGAAAAACGCGAATTATACAGGAAAAATTTTATTCCAGGAACGGTTTGGCAGTGGCGAGCCATCCAATGTCATGATGGATATGCTGTTTAGTGAGGCACGTAAGCATCAGTATAACCGTGTCATTGCAGTGGGTGGGGGAACGGTCATTGATATGGCTAAGCTATTGACCTTAGGCGGCAATGCACCAGCGGCAGACTATTTTAATGGAGTAGTGCCAGTAGTAAAAGAAAAAGATCTGGTGCTGATTCCGACTACTTGCGGTACTGGCAGTGAAATGACCAATATTTCGATTTTGGAAATTAAAGAACAAAATACGAAAAAAGGGCTGGCGGTAGATGCGTTGTATGCCGATTATTCTGTATTGATTCCAGATTTATTGAAAAGCCTGCCTTTCCAATTTTTTGCTACCAGTTCAATGGATGCGTTGATTCATGCTGTGGAGTCATTTGTGGCTCCTAATTCGAATCAATTAACTGAAGTATTCAGTAAGAAAGCTATGGAAATGATTATTGGTGGCTATCAGCAAATGATTCAAAAGGGACCCGAGCATCGTCATGAAATGATTGAGACATTTTTGCTGGCAAGTACCTATGCTGGCATTGCCTTTGGTAACACTGGCGTGGGAGCGGTCCATGCGATGTCCTACCCATTAGGCGGTGTTTATCATGTTCCTCATGGTGAAGCAAATCAGCAGCTTTTCACAGAAGTATTTCGAACTTATAAAAAAGTAAAGCCAATGGGTAAGATTGAAAGTCTGGAAATTTATTTGGCTGAAATCTTGGGAACATCCTTAGTTAGGGTTTGGGATGAACTAGAATGTGTATTGGAAAAAATATTACCTCGTAAACCTCTGAAGGAATATGGCATGAAACTTGGCGAAATTGAAAGCTTCGCTGACAGTGTATTAGAAAATCAGCAACGGTTATTAAAAAATAATTATGTTGCATTATCAAGACAACAAATGATTGGCATATATACCAAATTATATTAATGAAGAATTTCTAAAAATAGGAGGGTAAATAGAATGGCAATGAAAACACCTGAGCAATATGAAGAAAGTTTGCGGAATTTAAATTTAAAAGTATATCTACAGGGGGAGCTAGTTGAAAATCCTGTGGATCATCCTGTAATTCGACCATCTTTAAATTCTGTGAAAAAAACCTATGAACTGGCGCAAATGCCGGAATATCAAGAGTTGATGACGGCAACGTCTCATCTGACGGGGGAGAAGGTTAATCGTTTCTGTCATTTGCATCAAAGTACTGAGGACTTAGTGAAAAAAGTTAAAATGCAGAGGCTATTAGGACAAAAAACAGCGGCATGCTTCCAACGTTGTGTGGGGATGGATGCGATTAATGCGGTCGACAGCGTAACCTTCGAAATGGATCAAAAACTAGGAACAAACTATCATGATCGCTTTAATTCATTTCTGCAGAAAATGCAGGAGGAAGATTGGACTGTGGATGGTGCCATGACCGACCCCAAAGGAGATCGAAGCCTTTCCCCAAGTAAGCAGGCTGATCCGGATTTGTTTCTTCATGTGGTACAAAAAAGAGCTGATGGCATTATCGTCAGCGGTGCGAAGGCTCATCAAACAGGAGCAATTAATTCCCATTGGATTTTAGTTATGCCAACCATTGCTATGGGGAAAGAGGATGCTGATTACGCCGTATCCTTTGCTGCACCTGCAGATGCAAAAGGAGTCTTCTATATTTATGGACGGCAATCCTGTGATACCCGCAAATTGGAAGGCGGAGATATCGATGTTGGTAATAAAGAATTTGGCGGACATGAAGCATTGATGGTTTTTGATAAGGTTTTTATTCCATGGGATGATGTATTCATGTGTGGCGAGTATGAATTTAGCGGCAGTTTAGTTGAACGGTTTGCTGGCTATCATCGGCAAAGTTATGGTGGATGTAAAGTTGGTGTTGGAGACGTGCTGATTGGTGCAGCTGCGTTGGCAGTGGAGTACAATGGCGTAGAAAAGGCTTCTCATATTAAAGATAAATTAATTGAAATGATTCACTTAAATGAAACTTTATATTCCTGCGGGATTGCCTGCTCTGCTGAAGGTAAAAAGACAGCTTCTGGAAACTACATTATAGATTTACTCTTGGCTAATGTATGTAAGCAAAATATTACTCGCCTTCCTTATGAAATTGCACGTTTAGCAGAAGATATTGCCGGTGGTCTTATGGTTACCATGCCATCAGAACAAGATCTACGCCATCCTGAGATTGGCAAAGTAGTAGAAAAATACTTTAAAGGCGTGGCAAATATCCCTATGGAAAGTCGAATGCGGATATTACGTCTAATTGAAAATTTGACCTTGGGTACGGCTGCGGTTGGATATCGGACAGAAT
>CAMKSY010000229.1 GCA_946415545.1 uncultured Pelosinus sp.
TGCAGATTATTTAATTAGGGGAATACTTGGTCATTTTGGCCAAAACAAAATGAGGATTTACAGCATATCTCTAATGGGAGTGAGCAAAAGCCTGCCCGTTCTTAGGACACAGGTATAGGAATCCTCATGCTTAATACAACATCTGTTTTATGTGGTTGAAATGACGGTCGTTTTGAATTCCCTCAATCAACGGTAAAGTTTCTGCAAAGGGTGCAATTTTACTGTTTGCAAGTTGCCTATCATAGATAGTTTGCAAGACATTGGCCTCCGTACATTGGCCATATATAATACACAAGCCAGAGATGACATCTTTATCGCTGATTGGACTAATGGAAAACAAGTATTTATATGCTAGATTAGAGATATAATTTTGGATAGTTGAAAGAGAACTGAACTTAGCATCACAAATAATGTATTGGACAACGCTTCCAGTATCAATTTTAATAAGAAAATCAGGCACATAGTAATGCCCCCTGCGCTCATCTTCTGTATCATTATTTATGGATATGGTGTTGTTTCGATATAAGCCAATGCCATTTACAGAACTCTTATCGGTATCAAAAATCACCGGCTGATAGAACAAGGTTATCTCCTGCTCAGAGCCCCTAAAAGTAAAGGTGTTATTGCAGTAAGTATTCTTGTATTTCCACCGTTCTGGGATTGGATAAACGCATTTCTCCTTTGAGATCAATTCAAAGTCACTTGTTTTGAAGAAGTTGATTAGTTTGGCTAACACATAACTTTCATACAAAAATGAAATTTTAATAAACGAAAGCATAAATGTTTCTTTACCAAAATCATAAACTCCAAAGCTGAACCATTGATGTATTCGGATGAATATTTTGTTGTATTCTGGCACTGAAAGAAAGATTGCAGATGGCTTTGGTATATGCTCGACTCGTTCGAGGGGATAAATTTGCATGGCATGGTTATATAGACTCCAAAGTAATTCCAGCTTCGCCAACGTTGTTGCTAACCTTTTTTTACCCTCAACAAGTAACTTTTTAGTTCCAAAAAAGATGTAACTAGGAGAATACACATAGTCACTTGATGAAATTTCATTGTCGGGAAGCTTTGAAAGCACCTCATGCAATCTTTTGATTAGATACTGAACAGAATCGACCATGGTGCTTAGAAATCCAACAAGCACACGGTTTTCATAAATATTTTTTGAATAAACATTTTGCGTGATCATTGTCCTTTCAGGATGATATGTTCTGTTTGAAATCTGAATGCCTATAGCTCCGCTTACTTGTCGCAAGTGCTCAGGATGTTGTACCGTATATTGCAACGTTTTAGGTGTAATAAACTGTAACTTCTCCAATCGATCAATGATGTTAGCTTTCTCTACTTTGAGTCTGCAATTGGCCTTGAAATACCCAAAACTCTCCTCATAAATTGTCGCTATTTCTTCGGCAAGAATAATCTGAGATTCAAAACTTTTGTAGTCGCTTTCTTTTAATGCAGATATGTTTTTAGACTTGAATTCGCCATTAATCAACAAATCTTGCTGATTATCATAAATGTAGTCAGCCATTGCTTTTACAGAGTCATTTAACGTACCTTTTTTGACTAAAACAGGAAGATAGCCAGACTGTAGTTGGTGCTCTGTTCCGTCAATAAATTGAAGTGTAATTTGGATTTCAACAAAGCCATAACAATCAAGAAATATTCTTCTATCCCCACCGCTCTTTGCAGGGAAACGAATCTGCCCCTCATTATACCTGCATTGTTCAAAGCAATCATTTACATAAAAAAGGACATTTTGCACATTTGATAGTTGAGGCCCGACCAATTGAATTTCATAGCTTAAATCAGAAAAAATGCTATAAGCCTCATTTGCTTTCTCTATAATTTGTTCTATCGGCGTGTGTCGCCCACTTTTTTTAGACAGATTGACAGTAACTGACTGTTTCCCATATGGGGTAAGTGCTATTGCATACTGTTCCATAATCCCACCTTATTATCCAAAAAATTGATAGTACTTCATCTGGCCGCGCTTAATAATTTCTTCCAAAATTCTCTCAGAAATAAGAAGGTTATTGTTACGACACATGTTACCTAGCTCCTCTAACCACTTGGCAAAATCTTCTCCATGGCCTACGATTTTGGGAAGTATTTTTTGGGCAATGGCATAGTCAAGTGCAACAATAGTTGCGTCATTTCCGTACTCATCTTTCTCCAAACATTTTGCGGCTACACTCCAGTATCTCTTAATAGCTATTTCTGTTCGGGGACTAACGCTTATTCTACCTTTACTCAAATGCGGAATTAAAGTCATATCATATATCTTTTGAGCTTCAGGTGACATTACAGGGATAGTCGCTTGCTCTGGCAAGAAAGCCTTCTTAATAGATTGCCATGTAATAGGTTCGATTGTTTCATAGGCAATCTTTGAGCCAATCGACAACGAGGCATCATGCGGCAACGTGATAACCCAGGCTCGATCGATTAATCGTGGAGACAAGGTTTCTGTGGTGTGGTCATTATTAATTGTTGCAACAAAGTGTAGTGTTTCTGGAATTGAAAACACATTGTCCTCACCAAGATTGATTTGGCAATTGGCATCAAGGTCATCAAAAACTTTATCACAAACATCCATAAAGTCGGCCCAATAATACTCCATTGGGCTAAGATTTGCTTCATCAAGAAGAACCAAAAACGGATACTTTAGTAAGCCTTCCCGCTTCTCAATATCAAGCAGTTTTAGTGCATCAAAAATGCGCCGATTGCTTTTATCAAATGTTTTTGAGAGTGGGTTGAAGTACCCAATAAAGTCACGTTTAGATGTCCAACCACGCTCAACAGACACGGGGATATAGCGCTTTAGATCAATTGCACAGGGATCAGTCAATTTTCCTAATTTGTTTAATCCTAAAACCTCAGCAATAGTATTGCAGATCGAAGTCTTGCCGCATCCAGGCTCTCCAGAAAACACAGTGAGGAACCCTTGTGCAACACATATTGCTATATTGATAATTGTGTTGTTGCTGTAATTGGGGCGTGCGATGCGAACGGTATTGCAAAGATAGCGAATAAGCTGATCGGATTCCTTTTCTGATGTTTCTACTGCGTTTATGGCTTTGACAGATGCAATGTAAGAATGATGGCTTTCTTCTGCTTCCCATTGCGCTGCGGCTCGAAGCATTTTATTGGCCATAAATCCGTCGAAGGCAATTCCGACCATCTTATCGTGGTGATTAGTGATTTTATCCAGAAATTCTCTTTCGAGGTTTTTTGAATCATTTTCAAGGCGATTCTTATGCGTTTCCAAATATTTAACATCACGTTGGAGTTCGGTTTGCCTTTTAGAGAGATTATCGACACCACCTGCAATTTTGAGTACCTCCAAAATGGTATCAAGTTCAGTCTTCTTAGAAATATACTGCTCATCCATCTTAAGAAGCTCGGTTTTCTTTTCTTCAACAGCTGTCTGTTCTATCACTTGTGATTCAATACGTTTCTGGTGAATTTTTGATTCAAGAGAAACGTTCTGTTGCTGTAAATCATCTCGTTCTTGTTCTAACTTTATAATTTGATCCTTGATGATTTTAATCCCTTGGATTTTATTAATAAAGTCATCCTGTTTATCAATGATATTTTGAATTAGTTTATTAAATTTTGGAGAGTTTTTATAATTAATTAGTAAATCACAGAGTGATTCCGCTATGGAGCTAAGGGTGTCATCAAGCTCAGATTCTGATGTAAGAATTTCAACAAGCCGATTCTTCCGCTTTGTAAGTATTTCCCTAGGTATATCTTTATCCACTAATGAGGATGTTTCATAATGAGATAGTAAAGTTTTTACATCTGTAATCGCAATTTTGCCGTCCCCGATGCTTTCGTTTCCGATACTATCCTTAAAACTCTCCAACAAGGATTCGGTGCTTATGACATCAACGTATTCTTTGTCGGATAATATTTTGGGAAAGGCTACAATCCACGTACTCCCCGAATCACCCCAGAACCCGCTATCAGAGACTATTGCTTGGCGCATACAGTTTTCTTTTTTGTAGCCACATAGGGTGTATTTATTTTTTTTGATTTGTGGGCGGATATAAAATATTTTATCAGTTTTCCGATAGCCTACTACATATGGGCCAGCATAAAATCCATCATGCTCAACAAGCACTTCGCTACCTGAATACAATCCGATGGCATTAAGTACAACGATATTTTCTGTTTCAAAATCAGAAAGTAGTTCGTTCTTATCTATGATTTGGTAAAATCCTTCAGTTTCAATACTGCGAATTTTATGGGCATTAATCATATCAAAGGTGTTAACTTTATAGCCAGTTTGATTTCGCTCACCCCGAAAATTTGTGTGTGCGGATAATTCATCAACTTCAAATTCAAAAACTACGAGAGAGTTTTCCTGAAAACGCAATTTCATAGAATTACGTTGATCCTCTTCGTCCCGATCATAAGAAAAATTAATGTCCCCTTTGGCTGAATCTGGTAGCAATGTAGCCAGTTCATTGGGAGATAACCGAATTAAAGAATTGTTACATATCTCACATAGTGGTTTAAAATTATACCAAAAACTCGGGTCATATCCCTTTATCTCTATCATTCCAAGATAAACACCCATACTAATCTTCCTCCATTATACTTTTATAAATAACTGTACTTTGACAACTTCCGTTACTATTATTAAGATAATTTTAAGGGTGTTTTGCAATTATGAACCAATTATTGGTTATAAATTAGATACAACAAATAAATCATTTAATCCTCTGAGTGCTTATTCTAATTCACCCTCAAATTCAATACGATCTAATTATCCATTAATCTCCATTTACATTTCACCTACCCTTTACCTCCAAACTTCGGCATAAAAGTAGGTGTTACCTTCACCTAAATTTCCACATTTACTGACAATGTTAGACAAAGTAGAATCTCTTTTACCGTTTAAGATTGTCATTGATAGTGACTATTCCGCGAAAGGAAGTATCTCTATGCCAACTACAGGTGAAAAACCAGATAAGGGCAACTATCAATGTAAAAAGTGTGGTCAAATAGTAAAAACACTGATACATTGCCACCATTCCCTAAATGCGCTGGTAGTGAATTTAATCGTGTGTAGTAAAAAACTCACCGATAGAGCTTCAGTCGTAACCAAAAATTTCCTAGTACTCAATGATCAAAGGCCGTCTCCGATTTATCTGGAACGGCCTTGATTATTTCAAGTATGTGAGGATATTTGTGTATCAAAATCGTTACCCATCCTTCGGCTAGTGGATTAATATGTGCCATAAGGCCGGAATTCTTAATCAGGCTTAATACTTCATCTGTGTATATTTCTTAATCGGCATCGTAGATGCGGGTTTTCCACATTGCATCATTTGACAATATATTAATAGCTCTGTTTTATAAATGCCCTTTTGACACCAATCTTCAATGTCAAGGGCAATGGCAAAGGGACGGCAGACTGTTACAAAACTGCTGATTCATCTCACACATTCATACAGTGTTGAGGACGGGATGCAAGATTTTATCAGAAATTTACGCAAATGGCTCAAAATGCAAAAAGCACCTCGTGCTACCTCTTTCAGACTGTCCATAATTCCCCTAAATCCCAATACCTTTACCGCTCTTTTTAGATTGTAGCCTAAAAAGAGCAAAGCAACCTCACTACGCACCTTTCGTCTGGTGCGTAACAGGAAATAACCACCGTCCAAGGCTTGTTTTACTGTGCCAAAGGGGTGTTCCACCATCTGTTGCCGCAGTTTGTAGAGGTCTAGATTATCTGCGAAGTTTTTGTCTGCCTCCTCATAAATTGTACTGTATTGACTTCGCGTCATCGTTCGGTATGGACGCTTTCCCTTGGTGCAAGTACTTTTTTTGGACAATCTGCGCAGGCCGTTTTGTTGAAGTAGTTGCGACGTTTAGCCGACTTTTTGCTGTGGCTATAGAGGGTTTGTCCCATGGGGCAGAGGTAGACATCTTGTGCAGCGTCGTATTGGAATTTATCGCTATGGAGTTCCTGCGGCTGATCTTTCTTGTTCGGAGCCTTCTGACGGGAGACGACGGCTTTAATCTTATAACGCTTTACTTTTGTTAAATCTTGGCCATTGTAATATCCTTTATCCGCTACTACGGTGAAACGCTTGTAACCCAGTTTCTTGATTCGCTTTACCATATAACCCAGTTGGTTTTGGTCTGCGGGGCTTTGTGAGACATGGTAGTCCAAAATAAGGTCATGTTTGCTGTCTACTGCGCTTTGGATATTGTACGCCATATCAACGCCGCCACGGTTATTCCCCATGAGTCGTGCGTCCGGATCCACAGCAGAGACCTCGTTGCAACCAGTTTCATCAATTTGAGCCAGATATCCCTCATAGCGTTCTTTTCGGGAGAGCAGTTCGGCAAGACCTGCCGGGGCTGCTCCTGGGTTTGGTTCTTCCAAATGATCCGCTTCCTCTGCCGCTGTCATGTATTCCGCTATTTTCTCATCCAGACGGGTTAGCCGCTCGGTCAGTTTTTTCCGGCTGAAATTCATCTTTTTGTTGTTAGATGCCTTGATCTTTGTTCCATCAACCGCAATGAGTTCACCACCCACCAGTTCCCAACTCTTGCATAGCCGTACAAATTCTCGGAACAGCTTTTGCAATGGGCGCACGTTTTCACGCCGGAACTCTGATATGGTCTTGTCCGGTGTAAGACCCTCCAAAAGCCACATAACTTCTATGTTTCGCCGAGCTTCACGCTCCAATTTCCGGGACGAGCGGATACCGTTCTCATAGCCATA
>CAMKSY010000230.1 GCA_946415545.1 uncultured Pelosinus sp.
CAATGAGAACAAGCAATGCCTTCTGGCAATATTTCGCTTGAATCTTTTGCCCACCATGCATCAGATCCTTCTTGACGAAATAAATTCTTAACAGCATTAATTGTTATATCATTGATAACATGTTCATTACATTGTGTACAATAAAAAATAGGAATTGGAACTCCCCATACCCTTTGACGGGAAATACACCAGTCATGACGATCCGCCACCATATTGTGTATCCGGTCTTCACCCCAGCCAGGAATCCATTGTACATCTTTAATCGCTTGCAGTGCTTGTTCCCTAAACCCATCAACTGATGCAAACCACTGTTCCGTTGCCCGATAAATAACAGGATTTTTGCAACGCCAGCAATGAGCATATTGGTGTTTGATTTTCCCCTTGCCAAGTAACATACCACGTGCTGCTAGTTCTTTGATTACAGGAACATCAGCATCATGTATTAACATACCTTCAAATATGCCACCTTCAGCCGTAAAGCGCCCTGCATGGTCCACGGGATTAATGATTGGCAATCCGTGCCTTATACCCGTTTCAAAATCGTCTGGACCGTGTCCTGGAGCCGTATGTACACAGCCAGTACCTTGTTCTAGGGTAACGTAGTCAGCTAAAACAATGATAGACTCCCGCTCGATAAAGGGATGGGAGAAAACTACACCTTCAAGATCAGCTCCCTTTAAAGTGGACAATATCGTATAGCTTTCTAGTTTATTATCTTTTGCTACCGCTTCAATTAATTCTACTGCTAAAAGATAAATTTCACCTTGGGATTCCACCCATGCGTATTCTAATTCCGGATGAACAGCTATGGCAACGTTGGCCGGCATTGTCCAAGGCGTGGTTGTCCAAATGACACCAAATACATTTTCAGCATTTATTCCTACAGGCAAAGTCCCTTTATCATCCACTAAAGGAAATTTAACATAAATGGTATGAGATTTTTTCTCTGCATATTCAATTTCAGCTTCTGCTAGGGCAGTTTCACATGAAGTACACCAGTACACTGATTTTAAGCCTTTATAAATATGACCTTTCTTAGCCATTTCCCCAAAGACCTCAATTTGTTTCGCTTCATAAGCAGGACGCAATGTTACATATGGATTATCCCAATCAGCACCAATACCTAAACGTTTAAAGTCTTGACGCTGGGTATCAACAAACTTCAAAGCATAATCTTTACATTCACGACGTAAGTCCAATGGCTTTAGTTCATGCCTATTTAGACCGAGTATTTTTATGGCTGCATGTTCAATCGGTAGACCATGAGTATCCCAACCAGGTACATAAGGAGTATTAAATCCGCGTAATGATTTGTATTTCAAAATCATATCTTTTAATATCTTATTTAAAGCATGGCCAATATGAATATCGCCATTCGCATAAGGAGGACCATCATGTAAGATAAATTTAGGCTTTTCCATCTGCGTTGTACGTTTCTCATAAATTTTTTGCTGCTTCCAGTAATCGAGCATCTCAGGCTCTCGTTCTGGTAAATTTCCTCGCATTGGAAATTCAGTTTGTGCTAAATTAAGGGTTTTACTATAATCCAAAAATAACACCTCCAAAAAAATAAAACCTCTTCATCCCTAAAGGGACGAGAGGTTGTTTCCCGTGGTACCACCCTAATGGCTGTACAGCCACTTTTGTAACGATATAACGCTCGTTAAACGGCAAATCTTACTGTGTTTCAGTTTGCAGTTCAGGAGTGATCTTCACTAAACTTGATACTATTAGGCTTACACTATTCCTAACTCGCTGCAGAATCAGTTTTTTAGCTACTGTCTCCATCATAACTTATATTAGTATTAACATTCTACAATAAATTTGATTATAACCAATAAAAGGTACATTGTCAAATGACGCTATTCATCCTCACCTGATTCACCTAATATCTCCAACTGTGCTTGTACAAGAGTACGCATGCGAACACGATATACATCAACCTGTTTTTTCAAATCCTGATATTCACTAGCCATGCGACGTACTTTGTTGGCAGCTTCCTCTACAAGTTTTTGAGCGTTGATCTCTGCTTCTTTTAACATTAGTTCTGTTGTCTTTTTAGCATTTAATTTTACTTCTTCGGCTGTTTCCTGAGCAACAATTAACGTATTATGCAAAGTATTTTCCATATGTTGAAAATGTTCTAATTTACTATTAAGTCGGTCCATATTTTCTTTCAACTCAATATTCTCGCGATATAATAGCTCATAATCTTTTATGACTCGGTCAAGGAATTCATCAACATCTTCTTCATTATACCCTCGAAAACTTCTCTTAAATTCTTTATTATGAATATCTAAAGGGGTTAGCATAAATACACCTCCACGTATCTACATAAAACGTTTTAATACAACACTCATTCGTCCTTTTCTGGTTTGCCCCAGTACTTCACAAACCTCTACTCTCCCCCGCCCACGCATTGAAATAACATCATTTTCTTTAATAGGCTGAGCACTATTTTTAGCTTCTTGCCAGTTTACTTTTAGCTTACCTGCCACGATTTCTTCTGACATTCTGCTGCGAGAAGTACCAAAACCAGCTGCTGCTATGACATCCAACCGAAGAGAAGCTACAGTTGTTTTGATTTCCTTTATTTTTTCTTCTCTAGGTGCAATATCTTCAATCTTCAATTGCGTAATACTAATAGGTGCCGCACCAATCTTGCTAAAGTTTTGCATAAGAAAATTGAAGAAAGATGAATCAATGATAATCTGGCATCCATGGCCAAGCATAATGATATCACCAATAATTTCTCGCTTAATACCTAGCGCCATCAATGCCCCCAGCACATCTCGATGAGTGATCTGATAATACCTCTCATCCCATGTCACGGAAACAGCCTCTACTGCAGCATCTGGGGTTCCCCGAAACTCTTCATTTATAAAAACAGCTTTCACTCGCTCTGCCCCATCATAACCACCATTGGATATCAGCCTTAATCGATCATAATGCGCACCAATGGTTTCTGCAATACTATAGCCGTAAGGGTCTAAGAACTCTGTTACTTTGAATTTTCGATTACGCACTGCAGCTTCAGCTAAATCCAATAATTTAGCTGCTAATTCACCTTCACCGCTAGCCTGATAATATCGTATAATTTTCTCTCGATCACCCATGTGATTTTTTCCCCATCTCCTGTGAACGTTTTGTAGCAGCTTGTACTGCATCAATTAAAGCTGCTCTTACACCCTTTTGCTCTAATATATGTATACCCGCAATGGCAGTTCCACCTGGAGAAGTTACCATATCCCTTAATTTGGCGGGATGTTCCCCTGTCTCTAGAACCATCTTAGCCGCTCCCAATAAAGTCTGAGCCGCCATAACCAGTGAATTTTGTCTGGACAAACCAACTCGGACACCTGCATCTGTTAATGCATCAATAAGTACAAAGACATATCCCGGTCCACTACCTGATAATCCAGTTACTGCATCCATAGCATTCTCATCCATAATAATGGCTCTACCTACAGAAGCAAAAATAGTTAATACTAATTCCCCATTTTCTTCACCTGCATAATGCCCCAAAGCGAGAACAGACATACCTTCTCCTACTGACACCGGAGTGTTTGGCATAACTCTTACAATTGGAATCCGTATCAATTTACTTTCAAGTATTCCAATGGTAATTCCCGCTGCAATTGATACGACTAAGGTTGTAGGTGAAAGCAGTGGTGCAATAGCATCCAATACACCATTAATAATCTGGGGCTTCACAGTTAAAAATAATATATCCGCAGCTTTTACAGTATCCTTAATACTTAACGTCGTAAGTACACCAAATTTTCCAGCCATATACTCTAGGCGATTCTGTGAAATATCATTTACGATAATTTGGCTCGGCGTAACTAAATTTGCTTTTAATATTCCATCAATCAGGGCTTCAGCCATAGCTCCGCTACCGATAAAACCGATTTTTTTATTCTGTAACATCTGGTAATCCCCCGTATTTTAACTCTTTATTTATTCCATGGTAAAAATTCTTTATCACTGCCTTCTTCATGTGGGCTATAAGTAACATCTACGTTATTAGGAGCACAGAGAAATATATTGTTACCAATTTTTTGAATGCTCCCAGCTAAAGCATAGGTAGTCCCACTAATAAAGTCAATCATTCGCTTAGCAACTTCTTTATCACAATTCTCAAAATTCACAACAACAGGTTTTCGATTTTTCAAATGATCAGCTACATGTTGTGCATCATCAAAAGAAAATGGCTCTACTACCATAACTTTCATTTGTTTCTGAGCCGTTGGCAAATTGACTAAGTTATTACTTTTTTTCCCTTTCCCTACTTCTAATTCTTCTACTTTCTGCTTTAGATCTTCCTCAGCCTCTACAGGTTCAAATAAGCCCAAGCTCCCCCAGACTTTTTCCATAAACTTCATGTCTCTTTATACCTCCCTTTAATATTGACGCTGTCCAAATATCCCAGTACCAATACGTACTAAATTTGCTCCCTCTTCCACACCTATAATATAATCGTTTGTCATCCCCATAGATAGCCACTCTATCTTTGTGTTCGCCAGATTCATATCTTTTAGTTCCATAAACAATTGGTACATATTGCGAAATAGAGGTCTGGCTTCCTCTGCATTGTCATAAAAAGGTGCAATCGTCATCACTCCGCATAATCGTACATGCTCTAGACTGCTAATATACTTTACTAATGTTAAAGCCTCATTGGAAGCGATCCCAAATTTGGTATCTTCATCAGCCATATTAACCTGGATCAAAATATCTTGCCTTTTCCCTAAGACACCGGCGATACGATCAATTTCCAGAGCTAATTTTTTACTATCTACAGAATGAATCAAATCAAACAGCTGGACTGCCTGACGAACCTTATTGGTCTGCAGATGACCGATAAGATGCCATTCCACTTGTTTCTGAAGTATCTGAGCTTTTTTAGCGGCTTCTTGTATTCTATTTTCACCAATTGCCAGCACACCAGCAGCAACCGCCTCTTGAATGGCTGCTACCTCGTGATTTTTTGTTACAGCTACCAATTTAACATTTTTAGATTCATTGATTAATGTTTTACTTCTCTTATGTACAGCACTATGAATATTTTCTATAACTTGGGTTAAGTTTGTTCGAATAGACATGGTAAACCCTCCATTATATGCATTATTCGCGAATAAACATTAATTTCCTCTTAAGTATCTCCTAAACATAAAAAATATATTGACATTACAATAATAAGAATAAAGCTCCACATCCTTAAAACACATAAAATGAATCAAGCCACAAGACATTAAGTAAATAAGGGATAGGAATCTCAATTTTTGTAGTCTATCATTTCTTTCTTGTATATTTTCACTTGTAAAACTTATAATTTCTAAAAAAAACTTGTAAGCTTTCGCTTACAAGACAATAACAGCTCCAATTCTTCCAGTAACCCCATTTTCTTTTCGATAAGAAAAAAATAATTCATGATTACAGGCAGTACACACTCTACTGGTTACCACGTTATTTGCTTTCACACCTATTTCTTCCAATTGGTGAACATTGGCCTTCCACAAATCAAAATACCATTTGTCTTTTTCATGGGTTTCTTTTATTAACTCGTTCCAATTATTGAATTTCTTTTTCAGTTCGTTGATTACCGTTTCATTAACAACGTAGCAGCAAGGACCAATAGAAGGAGCGATTCCAACTAAGCAATCCTCAGGTTTCGTACCAAAATTAGATTGCATGGAAAGGATTGTTTTTTGCGCAATTTTTTCTACTGTTCCTCTCCAACCTGCATGAACTGCACCAATGGTCCGCTGTACTGGATCTACAATTAAAACTGGAACGCAATCAGCAAAAAATAACATTAAAGGAATTCCCGGAACATTGGTTATTAGCGCATCTGTATTTGGAATTGCATCCTCGTATCTGCTTGCCCCTCTTCCTTTTTCGTCCTGGGTTACCACTGCAATATGATCTGTATGAAGCTGTTGAGCAGTCACGATATGTTCTGAATGAATCCCAATCCCTTGACAAAAGATCTGCCGATTTATAACAACACTCTCATCGCAATCATCTGTATGCAGCGCTACATTCAAGGAATGAAATGGAGGCTTACTTACCCCGCCAAATCGACTAGAAATACCATGTTTTATAGATAATGCGCTAAAATGGGTAAATGTTCCATACCATTGCCCTCTATTTCCATAGTTTAAAATAAATCGCCCCACACTACACACTCCCATCTGCCTTTTTACATATTCCACAACGAGTACAGCCTTGTGTACATGGAGCAGTAAACTTTTCTTTTTTAGCTACCTCTAATTCTCTTTCTAAGTACAATGAATCCAGCCCCATATCCAGTACTTTCCAAGGCAAAATTTCACTTTCAGGTTCCCGTTGACGATATAAATAATCCTCCTCACGCAGCAAGTTCTTTTTCATTGCCTGCTTGAAACCTTTACTACCTCCCTTTTCATAGGCGTCTAGTAATACAGCTGACAGCCGCCGATCTCCTCTAGCTAAAACACCTTGAATATAAGCTTCTTTTGGCGATTCAACCAATACTTCAATTCCCCTTTGCTGTCGCAAACTAGAATTGATATACTTCAATCTTTTTTCAACTACAGAAATTTGAGTCATGGGCATCCACTGAAAAGGTGTAAAAGGTTTAGGAATAAAGGGATTAACACTTAAGGTTAACCGCCCTCTACTCCCCAAAGATTCCATATACGCTTTAATGTTTTTTGCCATGGTAACGATTTCTTCTATATCTTCTTCTTCTTCATAA
>CAMKSY010000231.1 GCA_946415545.1 uncultured Pelosinus sp.
AAAATAAAGTTGTAAAAGAAGGAAAAAACATGAAAAATGACGTAATATATCAAAATTAGGCATATCAAGGTAACATAAGTAAATTATGTTACCTTGATATGCCTAATTTTTTTAAATGCAATCACAATTTTATCTATAAATAATATAGGCATTCTTCTTGAAATATTTTTTGCTAAAAAAAGAAGGAAGTCTGCATGCAGGCTTCCTTCTTTTAGTAATTTAAAATAACAACTTTTTGTTATACTTCCATAATAATGGGTAAAATCATCGGGCTGCGGCGAGTCTTCTCATATACGAATTTACTTAAAGCATCTCGCACACTGCCTTTTATTGATGCCCATTCTATCACTTTATTCGCTTCGCAGTTAGCCAAAACCAGTTTCACTTTTTGTTTGGCTTCAACCATTAATTGTCCTGATTCTCGAACATAAACGAATCCGCGAGAAACGAGATCCGGTCCCGCCACAACACAGCCACTTTCTTTGTCCATGGTAATAACAACTATAAGTACACCATCTTGAGATAATTTACTTCGATCTCTCATAACAATGTTACCTACATCACCTACACCTAATCCATCAACAAATACTTTTCCTGAGGTTACCTTGCCAGCCAATTTTCCTGTTATCGTGCCAGCATCTTTACTAAACTCAAAAACCTGTCCGTTACTGCCAATAAAAATATTTTCTTTGGCAACGCCCAAGTCTTGAGCAAGTTTCCCATGACTCATCAACATTCGATACTCTCCATGCACCGGAATGAAATATTGAGGCCGCACCAAAGTCAGCATCAATTTCAATTCTTCTTGACTAGCATGTCCAGAAACGTGAATACCTGCAGAACGTTCGTGAATAACTTCCGCTCCTAAGCGCAATAGAGCGTCAATGGTCTTTGATACCGATTTTTCATTTCCTGGAATCGGAGAAGCAGAAATAATAACGGTGTCACTAGGATATATCTCAACTTTTCGATGATCATTCATCGCCATACGTGTCAAAGCTGACATGGGCTCTCCTTGGCTTCCTGTTGACAAAATTAAAATTTGATTTCCTGGATAATTTTTTATTTCATCAATATCAATTAATACACCTTCAGGAACTGTTAAGTATCCAAGCTCTGTAGCAATATTTACCACATTGATCATACTTCGTCCAATAATTGCAACTTTTCGGCCATATTTACAAGCAGAAGTAATCGCTTGCTGCACCCTTAGCACATTAGATGCAAAAGTTGCCAGAAGAATTCGTCCTTTTGCTGCATTGAAGGCTTCATCAAGGGCAAGACCCACCTGACGTTCTGACTTTGTAAAACCAGGCCTTTCTGCATTCGTGCTGTCGGACATTAAAACCATTACGCCTTCATCGCCCAATTCAGCAAACTTATGGAGATCCATTACCTTACCATCAACTGGTGTGTAATCAATTTTAAAATCGCCAGTATGGACAATCGTGCCAACTGGGGTTTTAAAATACATCCCTACAGAATCAGGAATAGAATGGCTCACCCGCATAAATCCCACTTGAATTTTACCAAATGTTATTTGATCTCCTGGCTTTATGGAAATCAATTTATAATTTGCCACATTATTTTCTTTTAATCGGCACTCAGCCAGCCCCATCGCAAGTCGCGTGCCATAGACAGGTACATCAATCTGCTTTAGTAGGTAAGATAAAGATCCAATATGATCTTCATGGCCATGAGTAATGACAACTGCCCTTATCTTATCCTGATTTTCAAGAAGATAGGATATATCGGGTATCACTAAATCAATCCCTAACATATCATCTTCTGGGAATGCCAACCCAGAATCAAGTATGACAATATCATCCTCATATTGAATAACCGTCATATTTTTCCCTATTTCGCCCAATCCACCCAGTGGAATAATAGCGAGCTTATTTTGTTTTTCCAAAAAAAAATACCTCCATTATTTGAGTTTGTATATTTAACTTTGTTTTCACCAATAGACGTTCCGTAAGTCATCCCATTAAAATGGCTGACTTCATCCAAATGTTCATAAATGAAAATATCCGCTCACAAACCATTACCTACATTGTACTTGATCTTTCTACAATATACAAGCATTCCCTTATTTAGCAGATAATATTTACTCTTAATTGAGCAAATTAGAGCTTTATTTTTTCAGCCAGAGGAATTTCTACAGCAAGTTTAGTACCTTTACCAATAACAGATGTGATTACAAAGGTTCCTTCCACTAAGGCTACCCGTTCACCTATTCCATAGATTCCCAAACAGGTACGACCATGAGCATTTTTAACCATTTTTGTATCAAAACCTACGCCATTGTCTTGTATCATTAACATAAGTTTGTCCTGTCTTTTATTTAATGATACCCAAACCTCCGATGCTTGCGCATGCTTTACAATATTTGTTAATGCCTCTTGTAAAATTCGGTATAACGTAATCTCAACTTCTGGGGAAAACCGCTCTCTAGACAAATTACTAAAATCACTATGTAAAGAAATTTCATATTGCTTAGCGTAATTTTCTATATACTTTTTAGCTGCAGCAACTAGTCCTAAATCATCTAATAATACAGGACGCAGTTCAACGGCAATATGATGAACCGCTTCCAGAGTTGTAACAGCAAGATCACGCATCTGCAAAATTTTCACCTTATCTTGACTGCCTTGTACCTGCTCAGCCAGCATACGCAAACCTACAATGATTGAAGTAAGAGATTGGCTTGTTTCATCATGCAGCTCACGGGAAATCCTCTTACGCTCTTCTTCTTGTACCGTGATAATTTTATTTAAAAACACAGAACGTAATTCTTCTTTTTCTTGCAATGCTCTTACTAACTTTTCCTGCTGAGCATTCGACTGCACATTTGCCTCTACAAAGCGTGCTGCTAAACGGGCATAAGGCTCTGCCGTTTTTTGATCCCCTGTAATGCCAATTACCCCTATACATCGATTCTCAAACATGATGGGTACATTGTACCCTTGCCGTATCCCTTTTAAATAGCATTCCTCTTCTTTTGTGACATAAAATTCTTTGACAACCCCAGTTCCAAGCATCTTAGCCCCTGACTCATGTATTTGTCCAATCCGCTCTCTACTAAAAGATGCTATAATTACACCTTTATCATCAAGAATGTTTACATTTTTATTTAATTCAGCAGCAACGATATCAACTAAGGATTGAGCAAATTCAGCATCCATCCGTCCATATGTATTGTTCATAATTAAATCCTCCGCAATGACTTCTAACATACATTTTAATAAAGACTTGTTACTTTCCTATAGTAAGGGTTTTAAATACGAATCTAGTGATTGACAACTGACCTGATATTGATTAAAATAAGCAAGAAATTAAATATGTTGTGATTATAGAGGCGCAAATATTATTAGTATATATAGTGAGCTGGCAGCAATGAACTATATAGAAAGGAATAATTGCCGAAACAACAAAGAATGCCATTTTTTGTTGTTGGGCTTGTATTAAATAAGTACAAGACTGTCATCTAAAATTTTTTCAGATGAAGTGCTATCTCACGCAAGCGTTAGTTTATTCTTTGGAGTAAATTTTTTGGTTGTGAGATTGATCACAACCATTTTGTTTTAATTCGAATAGGAGGTCAAATATGTCAAATTCCACAGTGAATCTTAAAGATTTATGTCCTGAAAAAGAAGGACTCAAAAGAGGCATGAACTCACGACATCTCATGATGATATCCATTGGTGGTACAATTGGTACCGGGCTCTTTCTAGGATCAGGCGTAACTCTCAATCAGGCCGGCCCCTTAGGTGCTGTTCTCGCCTATTTAACTGGTGGTTTTATCATGTATCTAGTGCTGCTTTGTCTAGGAGAACTCACCTCAGCCATGCCTGTCTCTGGTTCCTTTCAAAGTTATGCTTCACGTTTTATTTCTCCTGGTGCTGGCTTCACTACCGGCTGGCTGTATTGGCTGAATTGGGCTATTTGTATTGCAGCCGACTTTACCGCTGCAGGGATTATTATGCACAACTGGTTTCCGCAAATCGCGATTTGGATATGGTGCGGTTTCTTTGCTATTATGCTTGCTTTACTAAATATCATTTCTGTAAAGGCTTATGGTGAAGCTGAATTTTGGTTTGCAAGTATAAAAGTAACTGCAATTTTAGCATTTATTGTCGCAGGTGCAGGCCTGCTCTTTGGTTTTTCCAGTCATTCCGTTCCTATTGTTGGATTATCCAACTTTAATACAGAAGCAGGTTTGTTTCCGAATGGATTTCAAGCTGTATTTTTAACAATGATTGCTGTAGTCTACTCTTTTCAAGGTGCCGAACTTGTCGGTATCGCAGCTGGCGAATGCCAAGATGCCAGTAAAAATGTCCCTCGTGTTATTAAAGGTATTACCTTTCGGATTATTTTTTTCTATGTTCTGGCAATGATCGTACTGGCAGGTATTATCCCTTGGCAAGAAGCCAGTGTTTTAGAAAGTCCCTTTGCTCATGTATTCGGCATCTTAGGTTTCCCCTTAGCTAAGGATATTATGAGTTTCGTTGTTATGACATCAGCTTTATCTGCAGGCAATTCAGCCTTATATGCCTGTTCACGCCTTCTTTGGTCCATGTCAAAGGAAGGTTTAGCACCAAAATGTTTGAGTACATTAAATTCTCGCGGTGTTCCTGTCAATGGAGTCTATCTTACTGTTATCTTGGCGTGCATGTCTTTACTCACCAGTGAATATGCTGCTGATACAGTGTACCTGTGGCTTATGTCTAGTACAGGACTGACTGGATGTCTGATATGGGTTATTATTGCCTGGTGTCAGCTCAACTTCCGCAAAGAATTTTTCCGTCTAGGCGGCAAAATAGAGCAGCTTAAATTCCGTACTCCTTTTTACCCTCTAGTTCCAGTATTAGCTTTAACATTGAACCTTGGAGTAATATTTAGCTTGTATTTTGATGAATCTCAGCGAATTGTTTTATATACAGGTCTTCCTGCATTATTAGGTGTCTATTTATATTATATTTTGTTCTTGGATAAGAAAGTTAACGCTGCAAAAATTGAAAGAAACATGAGCTAAAAAACTGTAAGGCATTTTTTAATCTTAGTATAGTAAAAAGTGGTGGTCTCACTATGAGGTCACCACTTTATTATTTCACATTCTGAGATAAGTCTGTATTGAAAGGCAAAACTTACTATGGAAGTGCACCTGTAGTTCTGTGTTATAATATTATGTAAACAAAATGGAAAGTTGGAGGCACATTCATTATGGATTCTTTCTCTCATGCACTTGTTGGAATTGCAATTGCAGGATTATCTGGTCATCCTTTGTCCATTTATGATCCGACTTATCTGGCTGCTATTCTTGGTGCACAAGCTCCAGATTTTGATATCATCGCACAAATAAAAGGGAAATTCTCTTATCTTAGACAGCACCGTGCTTTTTCTCATTCTATCCCCGGCTTAGTTCTATGGTCATTTCTGATCAGCACTGTTTTATCTATTATTATGCCACAAGCTAATTTCCTTTCCTTATTGGGATGGGCTTTCTCAGGTAGTTTATCTCATATCATCATGGATTATTTTAATACACATGGTGCTGCTATCTTATGGCCTATTCAAAAAGAACGTAAAAGCTTGCAACTTTTAAATGTATTTGATCCTATACTTTTCGTGCTATTACTAAGTGTATATGCTTTTGATTTTACAATGTTTACATTGTCTTGTTTTACGTTTATTATTCTTGTAGCATATCTGTTGTTTAGAATGGTCCTGCGCAAAAAAGCAAAAAAGCAGCTTTACCGACTATATTCCCAACGAGATATTTTGCAAATCACTGTCATGCCATCATTAAAACGCATATTATTCTGGGATTTTGTCCTAGAAACAAAAAATGCGTACTTGGTTGGACAATTAGGAACGATTTCCCCTGCATTAAAACTTCATGCTGATTTAGCAAAGCAAAAGAACCTTTCGCCCCTTACTTTACAAGCAAAAAAAACCTTAATAGGAAACTTCTTTGCTACCTTTACGCCTTATATATATTTTGCAGAACAGAAAGATACTCATTCCATCTCAGTTACAATTTACGATCTTCGCTATGTTTTAAATAAACAATTTCTTCATCGGGCTACTATTATCTTTGATCATACTAACCAGCCCACTACTTCTTACCTTCATTCTTATGGCAGCACTACCCAAATCCCATGCGACTTATGCTAAATTTTAAAATTCATAGTAAGCAAGGCCCCCAATTTATCAAATAAAATATTAAAATGAGCGAATTTTATTTGATCCCTTTATCATTAAAAAATTTTCCGTACTCCTTATCACGTACTAAAATATGCTTAGTAATCCATTCTTTAAGAAACATGAAGGTTGGAAAGGACAATGCCGCCGCCCCTTTTTTATGCTGGTCTAAGAATTTATTCACTTCAGTTATATAAGATCCATGCTCTTTTTTATGCTCTAAATATTGAGGATAACCAAATTGGATCATTAATTCTTCTTCCGCGGAAAAATGATACTTCACATAATCTAATAGTTCAACTAAAGTCTGCTGCGTTAATTCTCTTTCTTCTTCCAGGCTTGTACATTCAAACACCCGATGATATACATTATTGAATAATGTCAGTAAATTCTTATGATCATCATCAAATCTTTGAATTTTTGTTGAAAAGCTTTCATCCCATTCAAAAAACTCCATATTCAGTTCCTCCATTTTACTTGCATTCCCTTTATCATCTGGCAAGTCCCTACCTGCTCATTATATAATTT
>CAMKSY010000232.1 GCA_946415545.1 uncultured Pelosinus sp.
TTACCAGCAGACGCAACTTCTGAGGAAATTTTAAAGCTGAATCCGGATGGTATATTTTTATCAAATGGGCCGGGAGATCCTAAAAACGTGCCTTACGCTATTGAAACGATAAAAAAATTAATTGGTAAGAAACCGATATTTGGTATTTGCTTAGGACATCAGCTGATAGCTTTAGCCTTAGGTGCTGATACTTATAAAATGAAGTTTGGTCATCGGGGTTCCAATCAGCCTGTAAAAAACTTATTGACAGGCAGAGTGCATATTACGTCTCAAAACCATGGATATGCGGTAGAGGAATCTTCTTTGGAAAATATAGATGTATCGATCACTCATCGATCTGTAAATGATAATACTGTAGAAGGGATGCGTCACAAAGAATTACCAGTATTTTCGGTGCAGTATCATCCGGAAGCATCGCCAGGACCCGACGATAATACCTATTTGTTTGATGAATTTATGGCGCTGTTGCCGAAGGGAGTATAAGTATGCCGAAGAAGAAATATCTTAAGAAAGTAATGGTAATTGGATCTGGTCCAATTGTAATTGGACAAGCGGCGGAGTTTGATTATGCAGGTACACAAGCTTGCCGTGCTCTAAAAGAAGAGGGATTGGAAGTCGTGTTGGTCAACAGTAATCCAGCTACGATTATGACAGATACCAATGTTGCGGACCGTGTATATATAGAGCCTTTAACTCCTGATTTTTTAGAAGCGATTATTGCAAAAGAACGCCCTGATGGTTTGTTGGCAACCTTAGGTGGTCAGGCAGGGCTTAATTTGGCTGTTAATTTATATGAAAATGGTGTGCTGGCCAATTTTAATGTAGAACTATTGGGGACTTCATTAGAAGCTATTAAAAAAGCTGAGGATCGTGAACTGTTTAAAGCAACAATGCAATCTATCGGGCAGCCTGTTCCAGAGAGTATCACCGTAGAGGATGTAGAAAGTGCTTGTGAATTTGCTCGTAAAATTGGGTATCCGATTATTGTGCGCCCTGCTTACACTATGGGAGGTGCTGGCGGTGGTATCGTGAATAACGAAAGTGAACTGATTGATGTTGTTATTCGTGGACTAAAGTATAGCATGATTGGTCAAGTGCTCGTTGAGCGCAGTGTCGCAGGCTGGAAAGAAATCGAATATGAAGTTATGCGGGATGCGGCAGATAATTGTATTGTAGTATGTAACATGGAAAACTTTGACCCTGTAGGCATTCACACAGGAGATAGTATTGTAGTAGCTCCATCACAAACCCTTAGTGACCATGAGTATCAGATGTTGCGAACTGCATCACTGAAAATTATTCGAGAATTGGGAATCGAAGGTGGCTGCAATGCACAATACGCTCTTGATCCTCATAGCAATCAATATTATGTTATTGAAGTAAATCCTCGGGTAAGCCGTTCAAGTGCTCTGGCTTCAAAAGCCACAGGTTATCCCATTGCGAAAGTAGCTAGTAAAATTGCGATCGGCTATCATCTTGATGAAATACAAAATGCAGTTACGAAAAAAACAATGGCCTGCTTTGAACCAACATTAGATTATTTAGTAGTTAAATTTCCCCGCTGGCCTTTTGACAAATTTATGTTTGCAGATCGAATCTTAGGTACGCAGATGAAAGCTACAGGGGAAGTAATGTCGATTGATCGCTCTTTTGAAGGTGCGCTATTAAAAGCAGTACGTTCTTTAGAAATTGGAGTCAATCACTTACAAATTCCAGAAATTACGAATTTGTCAACTGAAGATGTACATAAAAAATTGAACGTAACCAATGATGAACGTATATTTGTGATTGCAGAAGCGTTGCGAAGAGAAATTCCAGTAGATGAAATTCACAAGATTACAAATGTAAATACTTTCTTCTTAAATAAGATAAAGGGCATCGTTACGATGGAAGTGTTATTGCAAACACAAAAGATTACTCCGGAACGCTTGCTAAAAGCCAAGAAAATGGGTTTTACAGACAAAACGATTGCAGCATTGTCTGGTAGTTCTACTGAAGAAATCCGATCTTCCCGTAAAGCGAAAAATATAGTACCTTCTTATAAAATGGTAGATACTTGTGCAGCTGAGTTTGAAGCGGCTACACCTTATTATTACTCAACTTATGCGCAAGAAGATGAAGTAACAGTATCTCATAAGCGCAAAGTAATGGTATTAGGTTCAGGGCCTATTCGCATTGGTCAAGGGGTGGAGTTTGATTATTGTTCTGTGCATTCAGTCTGGGCACTTAGAGAAATGGGGCTGGAATCGATTATTGTAAATAATAATCCAGAAACGGTAAGTACTGATTTTGATACATCCGATCGCCTATATTTTGAACCTCTTACTCCAGAAGATGTAATGAATATTATCGATAAAGAAAAGCCTGAAGGCGTTATTGTGCAATTTGGTGGACAGACGGCAATTAATTTAGCCGGTCCTTTAGCAAAAGCTGGTGTCAAGGTATTGGGTACGAGTGTAGACAGTATCGATCGTGCAGAAGATCGGGAGAAATTCGACGAGCTTCTTGAACAAAATAATATACCGCGGCCAAAAGGATCTACAGTGACAAATGGGATAGACGCAGTGATAGAAGCAAATAAAATTGGCTACCCAGTAGTAGTTAGACCTTCTTATGTATTAGGCGGGCGAGCAATGGAAATTGTCTATACTGAAGAAGAGTTAAAAGACTATATGACTAGAGCTGTAAAAGCATCGCCAGAGCATCCAGTATTAGTGGATCGTTATATGCAAGGTACAGAGGTGGAGGTAGATGCTATTTCTGATGGTAAAGATGTCTTTATTCCGGGCATTATGGAACATGTGGAACGGGCAGGAGTGCACTCGGGGGATAGTATTGCTGTATACCCAACGAAAAGCTTATCACAGGATGTTATTGCTACTATTGTGGATTACACCACCAGACTGGCAGTAGGACTTAATGTAAAGGGACTTATTAATATCCAATATGTCGTAGTCGAGAATCAGGTATATGTCATTGAAGTAAATCCACGTTCTAGTCGTACGATTCCTTTCTTAAGTAAAGTAACTGATGTACCAATGGTAAATGTGGCCACTCGCGTAGCAATGGGAGAAAGTCTTAAATCTCTTGGATATAAATCTGGTTTGCTGCCAGCTAAGCCTTATACAGCAGTAAAAGCGCCTGTGTTTTCTTTCTCAAAGATGCAGCAAGTAGATATCTCCTTAGGGCCAGAAATGAAATCTACTGGCGAAGTAATGGGAATCGACTATCATTATGCTAGGGCTTTATACAAAGCAATTACTGGTGCGGGTATGAATGTACCAGAGTATGGTACGGTTTTATTTACTGTAGCGGATAAAGATAAAGAAGAAGGCGGAGAACTTGCTAAGTGCCTGGCTGATCTTGGATATCACCTGGTAGCTACTGGTGGAACAGCAAAACACCTGCAATCTTTAGGATTATCGGTCACTGTTGTAGATAAAGTGCATGAGCATAAACCAGATATTATACAAATGATTAAAACGGGAAAAATTAACATGGTTATTAATACGTTGACTCATGGTAAAGAACCGGAACGAGATGGATATAAGATCCGTAGAGCAACGGTAGAACATGCTATTCCTTGTTTCACTTCTATGGATACTGCTAAAGCGGTGCTAGAGGTTTTGACCTTTATGCGGGAGCGTCGTTTATCTTATGTGTTAGCAATACAAGATTACGTGGGTGGAGGGGATAGTCTTGCCTAAGATGGTGGTAAAGGCCGGGATTGTGCGCAATACAGAAATTGGTGTTAACGTCAAAGAATTAGTGCTATACGCACCTGAAATTGCAGCGCAAGCTGTACCAGGTCAATTTCTCCATGTTAGAGTAGTTGATTCCTATCATCCCTTATTACGCCGTCCTCTTAGTATTTCAAGCGCAGATTGTATAGCCGGTACAGTAAGTACTATATACCGTGTAGTTGGTCAAGGGACTGCCTGCCTGGCGGCTTTGTCTAGCAAAGATTCTGTGGATTGTATGGGGCCATTAGGTAATGGATTTGTCATACATGGACAACGTCCGCTATTGGTTGGGGGGGGAATGGGACTGGCGCCGCTGCTATTTTTAGCTGGCGCCTTATGTCCACGCCCTATAGAAATACTAATGGGCGGCCGTACCAAAGAAGAGATGTTTTGGGCGAATATGTTTCACGACAAATGTGATGCAATCCACATCACCACAGATGATGGTACGTTAGGAAGTTGTGGTGTAACCCTAGATCTTTTACCGGAAGTACTAAGAAGCGGTACTTTTGATGCTATTTATACCTGTGGTCCCAGGATTATGATGGAGGGTGTAGCGAAAGCTGCTAATGCCACGAATATCCCTTGTCAAGTATCTTTAGAAGAGTATATGGCTTGTGGTATCGGTGGTTGCTTATCCTGCACTTGTGCTGGGACAGATGGAGTGCGAAAAAAGGTCTGTACAGATGGTCCGGTTTTTTGGGCACAGGAGGTGATATCATGACGATCGGAGATAATGATATGCTTGGCGTAAACATTGCTGGAATTAAAATGAAAACACCTGTTATGACCGCATCTGGAACATTTGGCTTTGGGTTAGAATATAAGGACTTCATAAACTTAAATAAGATTGGTGCAGTCGTTGTGAAAGGTACAACTCTATTGCCCAGATCCGGCAATCAGGGGCGGCGAATCGCTGAGACTCCTGCTGGTATGCTAAATTCTATTGGTTTGGAAAATCCGGGGGTAGATGAATTTTTATCCACGATATTACCACGTTTAAAAGAGTATGATGTACCAGTTATCGTCAACATCTCTGGGAATACAGTTGAAGAATATGGGGAATTAGCTGCTCGCCTCAAAGTGGCTGATGTTTCTGCTGTAGAACTCAATATTTCCTGTCCTAACGTAAAAGAGGGAGGGATAGCTTTTGGCACCAACTGCGATAGTGCCTCAGCAGTGGTAAGAGAAGTTAAAAACAATACGAATTTGCCAGTAATCGTAAAACTATCTCCGAATGTAACTGATATTGTTGCTATGGCGCAGTCAGTAGAAGATGCCGGAGCCGATGCAATATCCCTTATTAATACATTATTAGGCATGTCCATTGACATTCATAAATGGCGCCCTGTACTAGGAAATATAGTAGGAGGATTATCCGGTCCGGCAGTTAAACCAATAGCAGTACGTATGGTATGGCAAGTTGCACAGTCAGTAACGGTGCCGGTGATTGGCATGGGCGGCATTGTAACAGCAGAGGATGCTATTGAATTTATGCTAGCTGGTGCGAGTGCTGTGGCGGTGGGAACAGCAAACTTTATCAATCCTTGTGCTGCTCAGACGGTGGCAGAAGGGATAGAGGACTATATAAGACAGCGTGGATTATCCCATGTAAGTGAACTGATAGGTAAAGTGAAAACATAAGTATAGGAAGTGAGTAAATGAGTGATCGGCGCTTAATAGTAGCTTTGGACGTACATAGCATGGAATCCGTACAGCAGCTAGTGGGGCAGTTGGGAGATCGTGTTAACTATTATAAAGTTGGTATGGAACTTTTTTATAGTGCAGGAAGTCAAGTCATTAACTATCTGCGTCAGCAGAATAAAGACATATTCTTAGATTTAAAGCTGCATGATATACCGAATACAGTAGGACAAGGATTAGCAACATTAACCCAGTTAGGTGCAACGATGCTCAATGTCCATGCTTCAGGCGGATTTTCTATGATGCAAGCGGCAGTTAAAGCGGTAAAGAATAAGGCCTCTGCGCTGCAGATGCCGCGTCCTAAGTTGATTGCAGTAACAGTTTTAACGAGTATGGATGAGAATGAATGGTCAGGTCTTGGCTATAATGTTGATTTGTCTCAGCAAGTAATTCATTTATCACAATTAGCTCAAAAAGCAGGGATGGATGGTGTGGTAGCTTCTCCACAGGAGGCCGCACAAATTCAGAAGGTATGTGGTAGCGAGTTTATTATTGTTACACCTGGCATAAGACCTAGTGGTACAGCGATTGATGATCAAAGTCGTATTGCCACACCTGCAGGAGCTTTAAAAAATGGTGCGCATCATTTGGTAATCGGTAGACCGATTACTGCTGCCGCAAATCCAAAGCAAGCTGTAAAAGACATATTACGGGAAATGAGGGATTTAGGATGAAAGAAGAAGAGGTAAAGCAGTTATTTATTGATACCGGTGCTATCTTAGAAGGACATTTTTTATTGACTTCTGGATTGCATAGCCCACAATATGTAGAAAAATTTCAAGTACTGCAATATCCAGAACATACAGCTAAATTATGCAAAGCATTGGCAGAACGATTTGCGCAAGAGCAGGTCGAACTAGTAATTGGCCCTGTAACTGGTGGGATTTTATTAGCTCATGAAGTAGGGAAGAACTTAGGGACTCGAGCAATTTTTACTGAACGGGAAAATGGAAAGATGACTTTGCGACGAGGATTTGTCATTAAACCTGGTGAACGAGTGCTAATTGTAGAAGATATTATTACAACAGGTGGTTCCGTGCAAGAGGTACTTGATGTTGTTAGAGAACAAGGCGGAATCCCTGTAGGAGTAGGTATATTAGTAGATCGCAGCGGTGGTAAAGCGGATTTTGGTGTACCTCATCAGGCTTTGCTGCATCTGGAGGTAAAGACCTATCAAGTGGAAGAATGTCCTTTGTGTGCTCAAGATCTGCCAATAACCAAACGTGGCAGCCGAAAGCTATAAATAATTAGTACATTGTAAT
>CAMKSY010000233.1 GCA_946415545.1 uncultured Pelosinus sp.
TCATTTAGTCCTGCCAAAAAGAAAACCTTATGTTCCAAAAGTGTATTGCAAGTTAGAAGTTACAAGGCTTTTGTCATTGACAAAAGATAGCAGATTAGAAATTCCCGTAACTCTTGCTGTAAATGTTGGATTAAGGCGTGGAGAAATACTCTCGTTACAATGGAAAGATATCAATTTTGTACATAATACAATCCTAGTCAACAAGGGTACATCTGCACTAGATCTTGATAATTTTCCTAAAAGCGAGTCAAGCATAAGACTCCTTAAGCTGCCAGTAAAGGTTAGAAAGATGCTTAAAGATCATTTATTAGAACAACAAAAGAGCTTCTTGAAATCTGGTATAACACATGATGTCAATACACTAATTTTTTGTAAAAATGATGCTACAAAATATAACGCAACATCTCTTAGCAAAATGTTCAAGAAACTTTTGATTGATAATAAGCTGCCCATCATCAGATTTCATGACCTCAGACACACCTATGCCACAATAGCACACAACAATGGTATGCCAGTAAAGCACTTGAGCAGGAGTCTGGGACATTCAACGCCAGCTATAACTGTTGAGCAGTATGTTCACATATAAAAAGGGAAGAGAAATCAAATCTCTCTACTATAAAAGTGGGATAAGTGGGATAAGTGGTCTATATTCACAGATGTTCTATATCTGTGACCAAATAAAGCAGTGAGCCAATGAAAACAAGGCATTCAGCGAAAACTTTAAAAAATTACTAATTCAAAAGTATAGGTAAAAAGCCTTGGTTCTCAAGCGTTTGTTAGGTCATAAAGTGTCACAGAACACTTTTTTCAGTGACACTTATGAATCTAACTTAAGCCGTATTATAAATTGCAAAATAAAAATGTAATAACCAATATTTGGAATATATATTATTCTTTTTGATTATGTTGGCAATAGCATTGCTAGACAAATTCAAGGAGGATCATATAGATGTACATTATTAATACTTTATCAGATGTCCGCTGCCTAGAGGCATCAGGCAGTATATCAATTAACTTAATACAATATCTCGAAAGAAGCATCAAAGCGATGCATACAGCAGTTGAACCCGACATACCACTAGCAGCATTTGGTTTGGAGAAACATGGTTCCATTGGCATTTTGGAGCCTGGAGATAGGAGCCTAGCCGAATTGGGACTGCCAGTAACATTGGAGCTTTTGATGCCGGAGTGGATAAGTAGGCTTGTGCTAAGCGACGCAACCTATTTTGTGGCATACTTCCTTCATGGTAATGGGAATTGTAGTCGCTGCTTAATTCCAGAATCGATTGCAAGTGATGTAATTATGGTTTGGCTGCTAGACCAGCCAATGGAAGAGGAGGAATGGGCATGAAATCCACTGAGAGACTTACTGATCAGGAGTTGTTGAGCGCGATAATACCGCCTTCTGCGGTCAAGGAGCTTATGGCTGACTACGGCAGTATACCTCGCCTGTTCTGTAACTTTCATATCGATGAGTTGCATAAAATTCCTGGTGTTGGGCCGATTAAAGCTAAACAACTGACGTACATTTGTGAATTGACAAAAAGGATTTATAGAGAAAATAATGCCAGTCCTAGTGCTATTAAAACACCCAAAGATGCTGCCGATGCGATGGTAGATATCAAATATCTCGAAGTAGAGCAGATAAGGGCAATCTATCTTGGGACTAAAAATGGTATCTTAGGAACCCGTACTCTAAGTCAAGGTACCATTAATTCAGCTATCATCAGTCCAAGAGAGATATTTTCCGCGGCAATAAAACTCATGGCAGCTTCTGTGATCCTAGTTCATAACCACCCGTCTGGTGATCCTAATCCGAGCCATGAGGATATTGCACTTACCAAGAAAGTAATAGAAGCTGGTAAGGTTCTTGATATTGCACTATTGGATCATGTCATCATTGCCGAAAGTGGATATGTGAGCCTAAAAGAAAAGGGGTTGATCTAAGTGTCCCATACACCAAGGTCTGCCACTATAGCCAGTTAGTAACAGGTAAGGTCTGGGTTATAGCTAATAATGAATATATAACGATGTTATTGCCAGAAGAATATTAATAATTAGTAATAATAGCAATTGATTGTAAATAATTGAAATGAATTGCTTAGGAGGTTCACCATGGGAGATGTAGCAAAGGTAAGTAAGCAAGATGGCAAAGTAGCTATTGGACACTACTCGACAAGTATATCGAGGGTCAACTTAAAGTATCAAAACTATGAATCTAAAAAGGTTGAGGTTGTTAAAGAAACTTCTGATAAGGATACTAGTTATGATGTGTTCTATCAACCTGCTGTCATGTTGCTTCTTAAAATGTATGAAGCTAAGAAAATGGCTTAATGAAATGGGCTTAGCCAGTGCTAAGCCCATATAAACATACTGCTACTGCCCTATAGTTTTCGTCCATAGCATATTTAAGATACGTTAAGGAGGTATAAGTAATGGCTCTTATAAAAGCAGCAATTTACGCTAGGTATTCGTCTGATAACCAAAGAGATGAAAGCATCGATGCACAAGTTAGGGCTTGTGAAGAACATGCACAGCGTAATGGTATGCAAATCGTGAAAATATATATTGACCGTGCCAAATCAGCTACCAGTGACAAACGACCAGAATTTCAGCGTATGATTGAGGAAAGTAGTACAGATGTTTTTTCAACTCTAATCATTCATAAATTAGATAGGTTCTCTAGAGATAAATATGATAGTGCTAAATACAAGCGCAAACTAAAACAAAACGGAGTTAAGTTGATTAGTGTCACAGAAAATCTAGATGGAAGTCCAGAATCCGTTATTCTAGAATCTGTAATCGAAGGTATGGCAGAATATTACAGCAAAAACTTGGCGCGTGAAGTCATGAAGGGACTTACGGAAAATGCCTTGAAATGCCAGCATACGGGCGGTATTCCACCGTTGGGTTTTGATGTTGATCGTGTGACAAAAAAATATATAATTAATGAACGGGAAGCTGAGACAGTAAGGAAAATATTCGACCTTTATCTAGCGGGTTATGGGTACAAGCCAATAATAGACCAATTGAATGAAGGACAGCATGTAACGAAACTTGGCAAACCGTTTGGGAAAAATAGCATACATGATCTTCTGAAAAATGAGAAATATTGCGGAGTTTATACTTTTAACCGTAGTACGAGTAAGAATTATGATGGGAAACGTAATAATCACATGTCAAAAACAGATGAAGAGGTGATACGTATTCCTGGTGGTGTTCCAGCTATTGTGTCCCTGGAAGTGTTCAATAACGTTCAGGAGAAAATGAATAAAAATAAGCATCAGCCAGGAGCTTACAAGGCTAAAGAAACTTATCTATTAAGCGGCCTTATCGTATGTGGTGAATGCTTGGAGCGAGAAGGTAAAGCACATTCAATGATGGGCAACGTAAAACATTCTGGTCGTGCTAAGACCAAGCATGTTACTTATCGATGTGCCAATCGTGACCGTACAAAGCAGTGCGATAATAAAGAGCTAAGGCGCGAATACATTGAGAACTATGTATTGACCCAGTTAGAAAAAAATATATTTAGTGAAAAAGCAATCCCATTCTTGGTTAAGAAGCTCAATGACTATCAAGATACCGTATGTAGTGACCAAGCTAAAGAAATAATGCGTTTAAATGATACATTAACTGAGCTAAATGGTCAGATCAATAATATTGTCGATGCAATAACCAATGGCTTTGCACATAGTTCATTGGTTGAGAAATTAACAGTATTGGAGGAACAAAAAGCAGCCGTAGAAATAACCATAATGGAAACAAACAGGAAGCAAACAAAAGATATTGTAACAGAGGATATGGTCAGGAGCTTATTTACTATGTTTCGTCAGTTTGTGGCGGAGAAAAATATCTTGGAAGTTAAAAAATTCATTGGTAACTATATAGAAAAGGTGATTATTTACAGAGACCACGTAGAAGTGGTCTTTTTCTTTTCATGTGGTGACATATGTAAATCAGAGGCATATTACTTTAAGGCGGTGGTAGCGAGAAGTAAGCTATTGGCAGGTTAGAGAAACTAAGTATCTAGTGAAAATCAATATAACGGCATGATTTTGATAAGGTGCTAGTATGGCAAGAGTTGCTATAGTGAGCAAGGGATAGGACCTCGTCAACACGGTTGTCTTTGTAAGAGTTTTCTTGGGGGAAAAGTTACATGAAAGCATGAATCCAGGCTCATGATATAACTTTTTTAGACAAAAAGCATGTTGGGAAAGGGAATTTTCTAACAGATGACGAATACTATAGTATTCGAAAAATTGTAAAGCCTCCTATTGCTAAAATAGGAGGCAGTGGCAGAATTGCTGATTTATTTGCTCTGCTCCAAGTACTCCATGAATCGGACGAGAGTAACGCCAAGTTCTTCACATATTTTGGCTATCGTTCGTAAGGAGGGGCTTTTAAGACCACGCTCTAATTGACTGATATAGGTGCGGTGCAAGCCGATGTTCAGAGCAAATTCTTCTTGGCTGATTCCTTTTTCTGTTCTTAATTTTTTCAGTATCTGTCCAAATTTTTTATCAATCATAATACCAAAACTATATGCTACATAATACTATTGATCTACAGACTATAGTATTCATTGATGACGTTTTTGGTTGTTGAGTAGTAAAGGAGATTAAAATGCGATTAGGGACGCAAAAAATGTTTAAAGCATTTGGGGTTAGTGATTAAAAATATATCATAATAAGGGAGCGAGAATAAAATGGATACAGTTTTAGGGATAGTACTACTTGTTATTGGAACGATGGTTTTTGTAATGGTAAACAAAATGTTCAATATTATGTATTTTGGTGCTAAAGCTATTTTTGGTACTTGGATGGCTTGTGTGATAGCTACAGGGATATTTGGTACAATATTTGCTGCATTTATAGCCATGTACTATAAGTGGATCATCGGTGGATTAATAGTCATAGGGTTCTTTGTGTATATGGGTAAGAAAGGTGAAAAAAATACGCAAGTGAATGAGGCTAATAGTACTGAGTCTGTGGGAGAAAAAATGGTATCTCATGTATCGCCAGATATTCCAGTAGTTAATGCTGCTCCTGGAGAAAACGATAAATTTGACGTCGTTTTGGAATCAGCAGGCGTAAGCAAAATGAATGTTATAGCTGTGGTTCGTGAAGTAACTGAACTTGGTGTAGTAGAAGCTAAAGCATTAGTTGATGGTGCTCCTAAAACTGTCAAGGAAAGAGTTACAAAAGTTGATGCTGATGCACTTAAAGCTAAATTAGAACATGCTGGCGCAAATGTAGTACTCAAGAAAACAACATTTGCGTAGGGCAAGAGTGTGAGTATGTAATTTAATAAAGAATGTTTAAAAAGATCACAATCAAGTGGTCTTTTTCTAATTTTGAGGGGTAAATATTTTACTATGGTGAATTTGTATAAGAATTCAATATGTGCAGGTGGTGTAGAGTATGGCAACAATTACTGATAAGAATATGATCAAGACAGAAGTTGTCTTTTCCAAAGACAAGGAACATAGATATTTGTTGCGGAAAGAGTGGGACAAAACTAAAAGTAAAGCGATGGTTATTATGATTAACCCTAGCATTGCTACGGAAGTTTTGATTGATCATACTACGATGTATGTGATGAATAATCTATCTAAATTAAATTTTGGAGCGGTAGATATTGTTAATATCTTTTCCAATGTAGATGGTAGCAGAGCCACTAAGGATATCTTACCAGAGATTGTGAAAGAAAATGAAAATCAGATTGTAGAGACTGCTGAAAAAGCTGATAGCATTGTTGTTGCATGGGGATCAGTTGGTGACAGCAATCAAGCGATTAGGCGAAGACAAGAAAGTATTTTGGAACTGCTAGGTAAGTTTGCAGACAAGATTTTCGAAATTAATGATGGTCAAGGGAAGGCAGGTCTTCACCCTTTGTCACCAAAGATTAGAGGTGGCTGGCACTTGAGCAAACTTCAGCTAAAAAGAGGATGATAGCAAAGAAGTTATTAAATCAGTAAATTAGAATTTTGAAACAGATAGGAAAAGACTCATCAGCTTTGCAACTGATGGGTCTTTACTTGATATTGGAGGGGGTAGTATATGATTAAAATAGCGCATGTTAAAGAAGTTGCTGACCTTACATTACCACAAGAGGTAGTTGATGTAGTGATGGCCGTCGTAACTACCTTAGATGATGCATATGGAGAGGATCGAGATGTTGATAATGGCGATGGTGGCTATGTATTGATTATTGAAGCCAATGATGAGCTGGAGAGATTAAAAGATATTCATATTGACGTAAAAACGGTAATACCGGAATATACGGACGTGATTCAGTGTAGTGAGGGTTTAATGTGTGCTAGTACGTTAGTTTTGTTGGGTGATGATTTTGGGGTTGTTGTTATAATGCCGATAGAATACCTAAAGTGTACTAGCTGGGGTTAAACAATGACGGGACTTCCCATCTTGGCGTAAGGAAAAGATGAGAGCCTTTGGCAAAGCTAAAGGCTCTTGTTTTTGTCATAAGCTCTGTTTTGGTGTAATTTTAAATCAGCGGGGTATCAAGATTTTTTAGTAGTTCTATATATTTGCAGGATATTAGCGGAAAATGGGGAATTTTAACAATATCATCCGAATGTGACAACGTTCATGGTTGTTAGCTTGATACTGATTTATAACGTTTATAAACATGTAAAAAAAGTCGAACCCGAGGATGAAGAAGAAGTAAAGCCTAAAG
>CAMKSY010000234.1 GCA_946415545.1 uncultured Pelosinus sp.
CGTAGGAATCCATGCTTACGAGTCATCTTTTAAAACATAACAATAAATTGAATCTCAAAGACGCAAAGATACAAAGAGGACTATATCTCTTCTGCTGCTTAGCAAAAAAGAGCCGGGACATTTCCCAGCTCTTTTTACAATTTATTATTGTACCGTTTCTACAGGTACTCCCATAGCTTTTGTCAGGTTCGCTTTACTTGTATTGAAATCATACATTGCTTGAATGTAGTTATTCTTTGCTTGAGTTAGGGCTACTTGTGCATCAATTACATCTGTATTCGTTCCTACTCCGGCACTATAGCGAACTTGCGCAATTTTAAAATCTTCTTCTGCCTGCTCCACTGTCACTTGCGAGGTACTAATTCGTTTTTCCGCTTCTATCATATTTAGGTACGCTTGATGTACTTCTAATTGAACTGCATCTTTCGTTTGTTTGGCGGCCTGCAATGACTTTTCTACCTCGGAGTTGGACTTCTTAATATGAGCATTGGTTACTCCAGAATCAAAAGGAGTCCAGGTAGCAGTTATACCAACTGCCCAGCCATTGTCATCCGTTCCCGGAAAGTCATCATCAGCCCATCTTTGACTGGCACTTGCAGACACAGTAGGTAATTTACCAGCTTTTGCAATCTTGACAGATTGTTTCGCGATCTCTATATTGTGATCCGCTTGAATTACTTCGGGACGATTGCTCATGGCATACGTAATACTATCTGCCAGTGATAAGTCATAAGGCTTATGAACCAGTTCATCTTTGATTTGTATTTCAGTATCTAAGGGCAGCCCCATTACATTATTTAAATTAGAAACGGCTATTTCATAAGCATTTTGCGCCTTAGTTAGTATTTGCTGATTATTTGCCAGTTCTACCTGAGAACGCAGTACATCGGATTTTGCTACAGTTCCTACATTATATTGCGCTTCTACATTCTTCAAGTGAGCTGCCATTTGATCTACAGATTCTTGATCTACTTTTACAGTATTTCTCGCTTGCAGAATCGTAAAAAAGCCCTTAGTAGCATCTAATTTTACCTGCTGCTTACTTTTTTCCACATCTAAATCAGCCACTTTTAAGCCAATCTTGGCTTTTTCTATCGTCCCCTCGACTTCTCCCCCAGTATATAGATCCGCTCTCAATGTAACAGTACTGTCAAATTGATTTTTAATGTTGGCTGCACCATTGAGACCATATGTTTTCGAACGGCCATCGGAGTGATCTAGCCTCAGCTTGGGTAAATTTCCGCCTTTTGCTACACGTATATCATATTCGGCTCTCTGTCTATCTGTATCTGCGATCTTAATTGCAGGATTGTTCTGCAAAGCTTTTGCAATACTCTCTTCCAAAGATAACTCTATCGGTGCTGCGAATGCACTTACTGTGTTGAATAGCAAAAACCCACCCGTCAGTGCTGCCATCAATTGTTTTTTCCAATGAATTTGTTTCAGCATGTAAAAAAATCCCCCTCAATTCATCAAAGAGCTATGACTAGTTAGTCAATACCATTAATCTGTATTAATTATAGGACGAAGTCCAGTTATTGTCAATCAAAGATCACTGCAATATAATTCGTTTCTAAAAGTTTTTTCGTACACCAAAATATGTCTGCTCATCTTGCTTATTGATCCCATCACTCTGTCCTACAATAAAGGTGTCGGGAGCAACTTGATATAAAGAGCGCAGCTTTACCCGTACATCTTGAGGGTCATAGACATCCAATGACAAGGACATTTGTTTTCCGATTTTCGTATCTACCCCCACTCCTACTTTACTGTCAATCACACCAGCTCTGCCAGCAAATTCTTCATTGCCTTTTCCAACCTGAAAATTCCCTTTGCTGCCATCGCCAATATGACTGACTCCAATAACAGCAAAATCCGTAGGTGAGGTATTAATTTTCAAATCCGCATTACTGCTATATTTGCCAGTATTCCGATTATATAATGTCTCAAGTCCCACTTTTGTATCGATGGAAGATACCTTAGTCAACATCTTGTTTGCTCTCTCACTTGCCATACGGGCATTTTTTAATGTCTCTTTGATGTTTTGCCCAGTTTCAGGGTCTGTTACCACACCTTCTAAAGCCGCTGCCATCTTTTCTACACGGATGCTGGTATTTTTTATATTAATAAGGGTTTCTTGCAGATCTCCTGCCGTCTTCCCATCATTCTCTACGGCCTGCATCATGACTTCTGCCTTTGCCGCGGCTTCCCGCAAGCTGCGCGACATTTCACTTAAATTCTTTACTGTGACACCAATGTCACCATTTTCTTGTGTCATACGTGCAAGATTTCCCATCATGATATTCATATTTATCGTAATTTCCTGGGCGTTCAAAATAGTATTTTTCATAGCAGCTTTGACGCTGTCATCCCCTAAAATCTCATTTAGAGATTTCACTAAATCATGAACCTCTGCCAATACACGATCTGACGAGGCAATAAGCTCATCCAAGCCTTGGATCTCTTCCCCTTTTACCTTGGCATTCGGTAATAAATAACTCGAGCTGTGATCTGCCGGGATAATATTAATATATTTCTCTCCCATTAACCCATCAGCACCAATAAGAAATTTTGATCCTTCAGGGATCTTAACTCCCGGCCCCATTATCATCGTCACTTGTACACCCTCTTGCGGCAAGACACGTACTTCTTTTATCCTTCCAACATCCACGCCCGCGTATCGTACTATATTGCCCTCTTTAATTCCATTTACCTGCCTAAATACAGCTTGCACCGGATACCCTTTATCCCCAAAGCTGAAGCCGCTTAATTGAATCAATATATATATCAATAGCATACAGGCAAGCAGGCTCATCGAACCGACTTTAGCTTCTGTACTTATATTCATCTTATTTCCGCCCTCCTTCTTACATATGCACTAGGTGATTTTAGACCAAGGATGAATTGCTGTACGATAGCATTTTCAGACTGCTTGATTTGCTCCACGGTACCCACCTCAATAATGCGTCCGCCATGAATCATGGCAACACGATCAGCAATTTTAAAAGCACTGGACATATGATGGGTAACAACTACAGAAGTAACACATAACACACGCTTGGCATTCATAATCAACCGGTCAATGGTTCCTGACATAATGGGGTCTAAGCCTGCTGTTGGTTCATCATACAACATAATTTCCGGTCTGATTGCAATGGCTCTGGCTAAGCTTACCCGTTTCTTCATGCCTCCTGATAACTCATTTGGCATCACGTCCTGCTGCCCCGCTAGTCCAACCATACGAAGATTGCGAGTAACAATCTTCTGAATCTCAGCTTCAGTCATTGCAGTATGTTCCCGAAGTCCAAAGGCTACATTTTCTCCGACTGTCATGGAGTCAAATAAAGCAGAATACTGAAAAACCATCCCCATGCCGATACGGATTTTATTTAAATTATCCTCGGATAGGTGAGATATTTCTTGACCTTTAATCCAAATTTCTCCCTGGGTAGGCTTTAAGAGACCTACTATTAAACGCAGCAGCGTACTTTTTCCCGAGCCGCTAGGACCGATTACAACTAAAGTCTCTCCTTTCTTAACTTCCAGATCAATGCCTTGCAGTATATGTTTTCCATGAAAGCTCATGCTAATATTTTCTAATCTTATCATTCACTCACCACCCTATCACCGATACAGCACTAACGATAAAAAATAATTGCTAATAAAAATCAAAATGATCGAGCTAACTACCGATGCTGTTGTAGCCCGTCCTACACCTTCAGCACCTTCACCTGTTGTTAGGCCCTTATAACAGCCAATAATGGCGATAATACCGCCAAAAAACATGGCTTTAACCAAACCGCCTATAATATCATTGACTACCGCAAAAAGTGTAATGGAATGAATATAGGTAAAAGAACTGATACCAGCGTATAAGGTGGCTACCAAATACCCACCTACTGTACCAATGACATCCGCAAAGATGACTAATATAGGTACCATGATCACACAAGCCAGCAGCCTGGGTACTACTAAATATTTGATAGGATTAATCGCCATCACTCGCAGTGCATCAATCTGTTCTGTAACCTTCATAGAACCAATCTCTGCTGTAATAGCAGCCCCTACACGTCCTGCAACTACCACTCCTGTTAAAACAGGTGATAGTTCTCTTGCCATGGCAATTGCCACAACACCTCCCACAGAGGATTGAGCGCCATATTTAATAAATTCAGTGGCGGTCTGCAGAGTAATTACCATTCCTGTAAATAAAATCGTCAGCAATACGATGGGCAAGGAATCCACACCTAAATGCGCCATTTGATGTAATACATGATTCATCCTAGGCTTTTCCCGCAAATGAAATAGGGTATTGCCTACCAGGATAATAATTCGACCGCTATTTTCCATCCAAAGAATAACTTGACGACCAATGCTTTCTACGATAGCTAGCAACATTATAATCCCTCACATTGACATTAAACTTTATTATACGATTCTATCGGAAAATTGTCTTATTAGGAAGTATTCCATAAAAAACGTAAGTTCCCTGCACCCATTAGGGGGGAAATTGATGGAATAGTAAAATATGGATCGAAAAAACAAAGAAGACCCTGATTGAGAGACAGTTTGAGTTCTCTCTTCAATCAGAGTCTACTTTATCTATTTCTTCGCTGGGTCTTTTACCACGTTGACTACGACTTGTGTGTCACCGTCAATAATATAATCAGTGGAAATGCTGTTTTTTACTTTTCCTTGCTTTTTCTTATCCTTAGCATTTATAGCCTTACTATCTGTTTTTAGAGAAACTGTATTTTCTACTATACCTTTCTCTTGGTTCTTGCTATTTTTCTTGTCTTTTCCTAATGTAGCATTACCGAATAGCTCATCCATTCCCATATCCAGAACTTCTACAACAATTTCATTATTGCGGTCACGGTCCATAAATTCTTTAACCACATCAGCAAATTCCTGATTTTTGGGTTTTGGCTTGCCAAGCAGGAGTAATCCCTCGTCCATCCCCTGATTCTTAGCTAACAGCTGGATTAAAGGCACCATGCCGCCCCCGCGCACTTCCAAGGTAAGAGGTCCTTCCGGCTGATCTTTAGGAACGGTAAAGGAAACCATGCGCTGAATCGGCTCGCCCCGGAAAGGCTTTATTTTTACACCAATTTCAATATTTTCTCCAGGCTTTACACTAGGAGTTTTTGTCTGAGCTTCCACAATGGTAGCAGTACGACGTTCTTCATTGACTGAAACATGAACCTTAACATCCATTAGATTCACCGGATTGTACGGATTGCCCGTTAGCATGCTCATCGCTTCCAAGAACTCACCTACAGCCAATTCACCGATACTGGCAGGGCTATAAAACATATTTTCTCGAGTAATAATCCCCCCAGGTATATTCTGACCAGAAATTTCAAAACTAACTTTAGCTGTTCCCGGTCCTACCCGATCCATGGTTTTATCAATCACATTAAACATAGTAGTAGCCGACAAAATAGATGAGAGCTGCTCATCTTTTACCACTTGTACTGCTGCATCCTGGGTTTGTCCAGTATCATTGTCTTTCACAATGATACGAATTGGAATAATGGTAGGATATCGGCTAAGATATCCAGCAATTCCAGCTCCCCGATCCTGGTTAATAATACCAACAGCTTCTCCCATTGTACCCACTTTAAATGAATTCTCTAATCCATTAACAGTGGAAAAGACATAGGCATTAGTCATAAAGTAGCCAATATTCCCCTTCTTTAAAAAGGGGTGACCAAATGCTAAGACCTTATTATCTTCCACATAAGTAACAGTCCCCAGAGCCCCCACGCTCACATCACCGCGAACTAACTCAACGCCTACCGCACTTCCTGGTTCTAATGGAGCAAATATAACATCTGAAGGAGCTTCCCCAACTTCTTGAGGCACTAAATTAAAAGGCTTAAGTTTGTCCTGCAGCATTGTTAAAGCATGTTCACTAAAGCCAGACACCATTAATGGCGTGGTCATTGGTTCAAAATCTGGTGTTTCCTTCAAAATTTGCATCGTAGCATTATAGTTGTCAGGCATATCCCATAATTTCAGCATATCTCCAATAGGAGTCACCATGCCAACTTTGTGATCCGTCAATGACCAGCCATAGGCCACCGCTCCTACCAGCTTACCATCGATATAGACGGGACTGCCGCTCATTCCTTGTGCAATTCCTCCCGTTCGATCAATAACGTCTCCAGAGGTTCGCACTAAGATCAGATCCCCTGCCGGTCCCTTATTTTTCATAATCCCTAATACTTCTACTCCAAATTCTTCCAGCTTCGTACCAGAAACTACCGTTCTGCCAACTCCCTGCATACCTACCTTTATATTCTCTACTGGCATGATCTCGGGTGCAGCCCATACGAAAGACATGGGCAGCAGTAATAAAAAAATAAGCAGTGCCAGACGACACTGCCTGCATAGTTTTACCAAATATATCATCCTTTCTTTATTTACCGATTTCAATACGAGCAACTACATCACCAACAGCCACTGAAACTCCTGGTGACACTAATACCTCTTTTACAACGCCATTGGCTGTGGCTCTCGATGCTGGTATCGCTCCCGTTATTGTGTCGATTTTCACCAAAACGTCACCTTCACGGACAGTGTCCCCCGGTTTAACCAAGCCATTACTTGTAATGGTTCCAGCCAGAGATGCTTTTTGTTCTACAACACTATTTGCAGTAACTAATAAGCTGCCAACGATT
>CAMKSY010000235.1 GCA_946415545.1 uncultured Pelosinus sp.
GATCAGAGGAAATCAGTGAGATGGTAAATCTGATTTCAACTATCGCCAGTCAAACGAATCTATTAGCATTAAATGCTGCCATTGAGGCTGCAAGAGCAGGGGAGCACGGAAGAGGTTTTGCTGTGGTGGCTGAAGAAGTCCGAAAGTTGGCAGAACAATCTAATCAAGCCACTCAGCAGATTGGAGCTGTGATTCAAAAAAATCAAGTGAACATGGAACAAGCTGTTGCTGCTTCTCAATCCGGCTTGGAGCGGGTGAAGGATGGAATTGTCGTAATCAACTCCGCGGGAGAAATGTTTACGATTATCGTGGAGTCCATTATTCAATTTTCTCAGCAGATAAAAGAAATATCCGAAGCGATTCAACAGATCGTTGATGGCAGCCAGACATTGGTAGGGTCGATTCACGAAATTGAAATTGTTAGCAAAGAGAATGCAGCAGAAACCCAGACGATTTCTGCTGCAACACAGGAGCAATCTGCATCCATGCAGGAAATTGCTTCTGCCAGTCACAGTTTAGCCTCTTTGGCCAGTACCCTGCAGGAAGGCGTTGCGAAGTTTCGAGTCTAATTCGATAGATAAAATATAGAATGCTAAGAGAAATAAGTCTCACCCCTAGATAGGAGTAGTTTATGTGATTCATAAACTACTCCTATCTAGGGGTGAGTTGTTTATAGTATCGTACGCTTGATGAATGATTCATTGGAAAGATTGATAAAAAAAATGGTATACTATATGAAGAATTATAGCAGGTTAATAGCGATTGTAGCCTCATCGACTAAAGGAGATTTTAAATGTTCATCTTAAGAAAGTTTATTCAATATTATAAGCCCTATCAAGTATTATTCTACACAGATATGGTTTGTGCATTAACGATGTCCGTGATTGATCTTGCATTTCCCCAAATTTTGAACCTTCTTACCAAAGGTTTATTTACACGGAGTTCTGCTGAGATTTTGCATGGAATTGGTTACGTTGGTGGAGGTTTAATTATAATGTACCTCATTCGCTATGGCTGTCAATATTACATTACCTCATGGGGACATGTAATGGGAGCTCGAATGGAGAGCGATATGAGACAGGATTTATTTGACCATTTGCAGCGACTACCATTTTCTTATTATGATAAAAACAATACAGGGGAAATGATGTCCAAGCTGGTTTCCGATTTGTTTGACATCTCAGAATTGGCACATCATGGACCGGAAAACTTATTTATTTCCCTATTAAAGATAATCGGTTCTTTTGCACTGCTGATGCTGATTCATGTGAAAATGACGCTAATTCTCCTCTGCGTTACGATGATTATGGTGGCTTTTAGCGTTTATCAAAACCGAAAGTTGAAAGCTATTTTTATGGATAACCGGAAGAAGATTGCCAGTGTGAATTCACGGGTACAAGATAGCCTTTCAGGTATTCGTGTAGTCAAATCCTTTGCTAATGAGGAGATTGAAAGTGAAAAGTTTAAAAGCAGCAACGTTGAGTTTTTAGATTCTAAAGAAACCGGTTATAAAATAATGGGAAGTTTTCATGCAGGAAACAATTTTTTTGAAGGAATGCTGTATGTGACTGTCTTGGTTTTTGGCGGCATCTTTATTGCCAATGGTACGATGCAGCTTACAGATCTGGCAGTTTATGCTTTATATATTGGTATCTTTATTAATCCTCTTGATGTACTGATTAATTTTACCGAACAGTTTCAAAAAGGTTTCGCTGGTTTTAAGCGCTTTGTTGATGTACTGCAGACGGAGCCCGAAATTGTGGATAAAGAAGATGCAATATCCCTTACCAATGTTCGTGGTGAGATTGCTTTCAAGGATGTCTCTTTCTATTATGATAAAGCTACTGAAGTGCTTGAGAAGGTAACAATATCAATAGAAGCTGGAAAAACTGTAGCTTTGGTTGGTCCATCTGGAGGAGGAAAGACAACCCTTTGTTCCTTGCTGCCCCGTTTCTATGATGTGACAGAGGGGTCTGTAACAATTGACGGTAAGGATGTTCGTGACGTTACACTAAAGTCTCTGCGAAGTACTATCGGAATTGTTCAACAGGACGTCTATATGTTTGCCGGAAGTGTGCGGGACAATATCTCTTATGGCAAGCCTAAGGCTGCTGAAGAGGAAATTATTAAGGCTGCTAAGAATGCCAATATTCATGATTTCATTATGAGCCTTGATTATGGATATGATACTTATGTAGGAGAAAGAGGAGTTCGCCTTTCGGGCGGACAGAAACAGCGCCTGGCGATTGCACGTGTCTTTTTAAAAAATCCTAAAATTTTGATTCTGGATGAGGCTACTTCTGCCTTAGACAATGAGAGTGAACGTCATATTCAAGCGTCATTAGAGGAGCTTTCCAAGGACCGAACGACCATTGTCATTGCCCACAGGTTAAGCACAATACGAAATGCAGATGAAATTATTGTAATTAATGATCGGGGCATCCAGGAGCGGGGAAATCATGAAACGCTGCTGCTGCAAGACGGACTTTATGCCCAATATTACAATATGCAATTTGAAGGATTAGAGGATTTAAACAAATAAGTTAGTATGAAAAGAAAGAGCAGTTACTATTCATAGGGGTTAGCGGATTCTTTGTGAAGAGGAAGAATCCGCTAACCCATTTTTATGTAATGAAGTAGTATGAAAAAGCTGAAATAAAAGTAAGTTTCAAAATGATAAATTTATGTTATTATATATACTGTTATGCTCGTAAATAACTACACAGAGAGACTTAGTAATAGAGTCATTTGTAATGTGTGAATATTACAAAAAACAGATCGAAGAAGTGCAAAATATTCTTGTTTTGTAAACTTACAAGCTATAACAGATGGATTAATGATCCGAGCAAATAAAAAATAGGAGTGAAGTCATGAGTGTAGTTAAAAAAAGAGAAACATTTTCTTCAGGGATAGCAGTGTTCTTTGCAACATTAGGATCAGCAGTAGGTTTGGGGAATATTTGGAAATTTCCCTATCTAACAGGACAAAATGGTGGCGGCGCTTTCTTATTAGTCTATTTTTGCTGTATTGTATTTGTTGGCTTACCAATCATGCTCAGTGAATTTTACATTGGACGGAAAACCAGGAAGAATGCTGTAGGTGCCTTGGAAGAGTTAAAGCCCGGAACCCCTTGGAAGAACATTGGGATTATGGGCGTTGTGTCATCCTGTCTGATTATGTTTTTTTACAGCTGTGTAGCTGGATGGGTATATTATTATTTGTTTAAAGCAATCGCTGGAGATTTCGTTGGCGTTACTATGGAGGTTGCTAAGACTCAATTTGGTGATGTGATTATGGGGCCCCTATCACCTATTTTATGGCAGTTTATTGTATTAGCCGTAGTAGCCGGTATTTTGACAATGGGTGTCAAAAAAGGGATTGAAAAGATTACCAAGACATTAATGCCATTATTATTTATTTTGATTATTATTTGTGATATTCGTGCTTTGACTCTGCCAGGAGCTGCAGAAGGGATTCAATTTTTATTTCACGTTGATTTTGGACAATTATCCGCTGCGGCTATATTAGCAGCTTTAGGACTGGCCTTTTTTAAATTGTCCCTTGGTATGGGTACGATGATGACCTATAGCAGCTATTTTACAGAAGATAACAATATGTTTAGTATGGCTGTTAAAGTGGCTTTATCTGATACGTTAGTATCCATGTTAGCAGGTTTAGCGATATTCCCAACTGTATTTTCTTTTGGCATGGAGCCTACAGCTGGACCTGGATTGCTCTTTATGACCATTCCACTGGTATTTTCTCAAATGCCCTTTGGCAACCTATTATTAATTGCTTTTTTCTTTTTGACGGCTATTGCCGCAACGACTGCCATGCTATCATTAGTAGAAGTGCCAGTGGCATATTTATCTGAGGAGAAGGGCATGTCCCGAAAGGGCGCAGCAATTCTGACGGCGGTAGTTATGTTTGTAGTAGGCATTCTAGCAACTTTGTCAGTTGACAAGGCTAGTATACTGGGGCATATTACTTTCTTTGGACTTGGTTTTTTTGATTTATTTGACTATATTTCTTCTAATATTTTTATGCCCTTGGGCGGATTGTTGATTGCCTTATTAATGGGATATTCGATAAAACGTGAAGACGTAGTCGCTGAATTGTCCAATCATGGGAAATTAAAAATTGCAGGATTGGTCAATGTATACTTCATATTGATTCGTTATGTAACTCCAATATTACTGATTATAGTCTTCCTGAATGCCATTGGAATACTAAAAATATAAAGTTTAATACTGGATACCCCCCTTTTGATCCTAGATATATTATGGGATTGGAGGGGGGAATATTTTTTTATTCCATCTGGATTTAATGGATTCAAATCAATGATTTCGCCGAGTCTTAAAGTGATGAATGCGCGTATCTATCTGTGGTGAAATTCTGGACATCAAGATTTGACATACAAGAATGTAAAGGCATTGTTTTGTTGAGCTGTACTTCAAGGTTAAACTCACCATTTGATTTTGCATACTTGCTATCATTAGGTATAATAGGTATAGTAAGATTTTGTTGGTGAGAGGTATCGTTATGAATATTGTTTCGATTGAAAAACTGTCCAAAAGTTATGGCATGAAGCATTTATTTAGTAATGTTTCTTTTGGTATTGATGAAAATGATAAAATTGGCTTGATTGGTGTGAATGGGACAGGGAAGTCTACTTTTTTGAAAGTCATCGCTGGATTGGAAGAAGCGGATGATGGGAAGGTAATGATTGGCAACACCATAGAAGTGCAATATCTAGCCCAAAATCCTCCTTTTAATCCTTCAGATACGGTCTTAGATCAGGTATTTCAGGGCTATTCGCCGATCATGAAATTGTTGAGGGAATACGAACAGGTACTGCTGGCCGCTGAAGATAACCCGAAAGATCAAGGGTTACAAAAACAGCTTATTGCACTTAGTCAGCAAATGGATGGCATGAATGGCTGGCAGCTTGAGAGTGAAGCGAAAAGCATTTTAACAAAACTAGGTATAATGGACTTTACAGCAAAGGTAGGAACTTTATCCGGTGGCCAGCGTAAACGCATCGCTTTAGCGAGTTCCTTGATTCATCCGGCGGATTTGTTAATTTTAGATGAGCCGACCAATCATATCGACAATGATACGGTAGCTTGGCTGGAGGAGTATCTGCATAAACGCAAAGGCGCGCTGCTGATGATTACCCATGATCGCTATTTTTTAGATCGTGTGGTAAATCGCATTATTGAACTGGATAAGGGAAATTTATATAGTTACACGGGAAATTATAGTCTGTTCCTGGAACTGAAAATGCAGAGGGAAGCTGACCAAGAAGCAAGTGAAAATAAACGTCAGAATTTGCTGCGCAATGAATTGGCATGGATGAGAAGAGGTGCTAAGGCTCGCACTACCAAGCAAAAGGCTCGAATTGAACGTTTCGAGAAGCTATCAGATGAAAAGGTTGATTTAAGTCAGGATCGAGTGGAAATTACAGCAGGTGCCAGTCGTCTAGGACGGAAGATTATTGAAATAGATAATGTGTGTAAATCCTTTGGAGAACGTGCTGTTATCCAGAACTTTAGTTATATTGTGCTGCGCAATGATCGGATGGGAATCGTAGGGCCCAATGGAAGTGGAAAATCAACCTTACTGAATCTGGTAACGCAAAAAATTAATTCTGATAGTGGTGTGATTGAGATTGGGCAGACTGTAAAAATTGGATATTTTTCCCAGGAAAATACGGAGATGAATGAAGAGCTGCGGGTGATTGAATATATCAAGGAAGAGGCAAATTTCATTCCTTCTGCTGATGGAGGTATGATTACAGCTTCTCAGATGCTGGAGAGATTTCTCTTTTCCCCTGAGATGCAGTGGACACCTATTCGTAAATTGTCTGGCGGGGAGAAACGCCGCTTGTACTTGCTCCGTATTTTAATGGGATCTCCAAATGTATTGTTACTAGATGAGCCTACCAATGATTTGGACATTCAGACGCTGACCATATTAGAGGATTATTTGGATGATTTTCCTGGTGCAGTCATCGCCGTTTCTCATGATCGATATTTCTTGGATCGAGTTGTAGAAAAGGTCTTTGCTTTTGAAAAGGACGGGACCATTCGGCAATACGTAGGCGGTTATTCTGATTATCAAAGTACCTTGGCACTAGAAAATGATGAGGAAAAGCAGAATCAGGGGAAAGAGACGAGCAGTGAGCAGCAAAGTGAAAGACCAAAAGAGCGTTCCCGGAAGTTTACGTTTAAAGAGCAAAAAGAGTATGAAGAAATTGATGATGTAATTGCAAGTGTGGAAAAGGAAATTCAGATTGTCAGCAATCGAATCAATACCTCAGGCAGTAATTTCACCCTGCTGCAAGAGCTCACAGAGCTTCAGCAGCAGCTTGAAAAAAAATTAGCAGACTTGTTTGACCGATGGACATATCTAAATGAGCTGGCAGAAGAGATTGAGAATCATAAATAAGTAGAACCATCAAATGTTTGAAAAACCGCAAAGAGCACAAAAGATGTATGTATCTTACACTTTGTGTTCTTTGCGGTTTTCTTATATATCCTCTGGGGCTCGTTTCTTTATTGTCCTACATTATATTTACATAAGACTGCTTTAATGGCAGCGTAGTCAATGTCGACTGGCAGGGCATCTTTGAGAGGTTTAAGTTTTTCGGCACCTATTTCCG
>CAMKSY010000236.1 GCA_946415545.1 uncultured Pelosinus sp.
ACGGTTGCCTTATTTGGAGCATTTAGCGCTGGTAAATCTTCCTTTGCCAATGCGTTAATCGGAGAAAGAGTATTACCTGTCTCACCGAATCCAATGACAGCAGCAATCAACAAAATTAAGCCGGTCAATGAGTCCTATTCACATGGGACTGTTCTCATTAAGCTTAAAGAAGAACGTGTGATGCTCGAAGAGGTCAATCATGCCTTGAAGCTATTTGATTTCCATGGGGAGAGCTTAGCCGATGCAAGGATAAAAGTAGAAAAGCTCAATGAGCAATTGGGGCAGCAGGGGGCAGCCGAGAAGACAAATTATACTTTTCTGCAGGCATTTACCCGGGGGTATGCTGCCTTTAGCGAACAGCTGGGGACAGTACTCAAAAAAACAATAACCGAATTTGGTGATTATGTTGCAGTAGAAGAAAAATCCTGCTTTGTTGAATGGATTGATCTGTATTATGATTGTCCGTTAACCCGGAGTGGAATTACTCTGGTTGATACCCCGGGAGCAGACTCCATTAATGCCCGTCACACGGGAGTGGCCTTTGACTTTATCAAAAATTCAGATGCTATCTTGTTTGTAACCTACTATAATCATGCATTTTCAAAAGCTGATCGGGAGTTTCTGATTCAGCTGGGGCGTGTAAAAGATTCATTTCAATTAGATAAAATGTTTTTTATGATAAATGCCATTGATTTGGCCGATAATGAGGAAGAAAAGGAAACTGTTACTCTATATGTTCAGGAGCAGCTAATAAAATATGGAGTCAGAAATCCTCATTTATATCCATTATCGAGTTTACAGGCACTACAAGAAAAAGAGGATAAGGCAATCCCTCCCCTTTCAGGAATGCCAGCTTTTGAGGAAGCTTTTTATCATTTTATTACCAATGATTTGTCTAACTTGGCAGCTCGAGCATCTGAAAACGAATTAAACCGTGTTTCTCATTTAGTAGGGAAGCTCCTTGATAGTACCAGAGAAGATGCTGCAGTTAAGAAGCAAAAACGGGAAAATATGGTTGCTCAAAAAACGGGTATAAATGAAATTCTGATGCAGCAGACGGCACTGGATTTAAAAAATCGCCTGTATCAGGAAACGGAAGAATTAGTTTATTATATTAAGCAGAGGGTATTTTTACGTTTTACGGATTTCTTTAAAGAAGCATTCAATCCGACAGTATTACGTGATGATGGTCGTAATTTGAAGAAGGTTTTGCAGAATGCGCTGGAGGAATTACTCGAAGAAATTGGATTTGACTTTGCCCAGGAAATGAGAGCAACCACGGTAAGACTGGATCGCTTTGCTGAAAAAATAACGGCAGAGTATCAGAGGGTGCTTATGGAAAGGATTCTCGAAATAAATCCGGATGTATCTTTTTCCCTTTTTGAATTTGAAAATAAAGCGCAAATTGATTTTGAAATCGCTTTCAAAGATATTCAGTACGGGTTGTTTTCCAAAGCAATGACTTATTTTAAAAATCCAAAAGCATTTTTCGAGAAAAATGAAAGCAAATTAATGAGTGACGAGCTGTATCGCGTGCTGAGCTCTGCAGCAGATGTGTATTTGCAGAATGAACAAAAGCGAATACAGATATTGTATGGAAATGTCATGGAGGGAGAACTCGAAAAGCTAATCTCGCACATGACGGAACAGGCGGATGACTTTTATTTAAGTCTGCTCTCCGCTTTAGATGGAGGAGTTCCAGCTGAACAGTTAATCGCAATCCAGCAAAGCTTAACTGCGCTTAACAACAGTGTGAAAGCGAGAAATGAATGATCGTCTGTCAATGAAGTTTGATAAACTCCTGCCACACTAAAAATTGGCAGGAGTTTATATTATATCTTCATGCTTGTCTGTTACAAGCTTTAATAAAGTTTTATGGATATCTGGCTCTCGCCATCGGATAATTCCATTAATGTCCAACTGCCAAAACGACGCAATTCTTGAAATAGCTCCAAGCAGAGGCTGGTAATTAATGAGGGTAACTTTTGATGAGGAGAATACTTGCTCCACACGGAAGCCATATCATTCAAGATTACTAAAATTCCATTCAAAATAAAAAGAGGAATTGGCAAGGTAAGATTAATGCTCTGATGCCGAATTTTTATCAACAAGAGATAATTGGAGCGGTTATTCCACATAGATCTCAACTTTAGTATGACCTTCCTTTTCGTCGTCAGTATCAATGTCGACTAATTTGCCATTTGTCAGGCCTTGATCAATGAGCTGCACAAGCTCGTCAAAGTCAATTTCCGAGAGGTCAATGCCTTTTTTCTGCATTTCCTGAAGGGCCTCTGCAGGGATACACTTCATACCGATATTTGCAAATTTGGTAGCGACTTTTAACAAGCTTATGGGGACATTGACGTTAACCTTTTTGTCTTGACCGCTGGTGATGCGAATACGCAGAAAGCGACTACCGGTAGTTGGGACACATTCTTTTTGTATAAAAGACTCATCTAACGCTTTTAAAAGGTCAAGGCCTTCTGCAGCGCTAATTTTCCCGTTTTGAATCATTTCTAGAATCTTAATTCTTTCATCACTCATTATTACACCATCCTATAATTTTTTTTTGATTTTACGTAATTGTTGAGTAGCTTCTTCTGAGGTTATCTGGCCACTTTCTAAGGCACTTAAAATTTCATATCGTTGGGCTTCATCCTGTGATGTCACTGGTTTTTCATTTCGAAGCCCTAAAGAGTGTAAAACCCCTTCAAGGCGATTCCGTACCGTTGGGTAGGAAATACTTAGTTCTTTCTCGACATCTTTAATATTGCCTCGGCATTTGAGGAAAACCTCAACAAATTCTAATTGATCCTTTGGCAGGCGACAAAACTTACAAGATACAAATTCGCCTTCCACTTTTGTATGGCAATGGTTGCACGCTAATTTAGTGATGGTCATCTCATATCCGCAAACGGGGCAGTAATTTAAGAGTGGATTGCTGATAAAATGCACCTCTTTTCAATCTCTAATAACTATAGTATGACTATAACATGAATAATTAATATAATCAATAACCATATTAATTATATTAATTATTTACATCGCATAATATTGAAAAATAAATAATGCTATAAAAGATACTGCGGAAAAGTACCTTTATAACCCTTGCGCAGAACCGTATCACCTATAACTATATAAAATGGCCTCAACCAAAGGTTGAGGCCATTTTATTTCTATATTCTCAGAGGCAGAAAGAAGGTTACTCTGTTATTACAAGATTAATCCCATGCCAAATTTAAACATGCATTCTTTGCTGATTATTCATTGAATATCCATCTCTTGGAACATCACGCATATCAAATGTATCATCCTTCAATTCAATCTTATCCAGTTTTTTTACTGCTCCATAAGGCTCTTTTAATGAAAGCGTATCTCCTCTCCCCGAAATAACCCATAATGTTTTATATCCCTTAGGGATGGAGAGAAGCTTCTCTTCACCTTTGCCATCCGTAAAATACACTAGCATATTAATTTTTTTAGTATTCGCATATTCAAAAACGGGTGTGAACTTCGTACCTCCTCTGCTATTGATTCTAGCTTTTATATCCTTTACAGATTTCACTTTATACACACGTCTAATTTCACTATCGCATTCTATTATCGTAACTTCATGATTGTAATTTTTCACGATACTGAATACTTCTATCATCGCTTGATTAAATTCTTCATCACTAATGCTTCCGCTTATGTCCAGGGCAACAACAATGTTTGCTTTATGACTTCTAAGCTGGCCTCTTAAATCGAATCGATCAGGCTGTCTGCGATTTCTTCTTGTTATAATCTTCTTCTGATCACTTTCAACAGTTCCCATTAATCTCTTAAGATATAGATTCCAAGGCAGTTCACCTTTGCTGTTTTTAAGTGCTGATATTAGACTGTCTAAATAGTTTGGAATATTGCCCTTTTGCGAAGCATCAATAAACTTCTCCGTAAATTCTTTAAGCGTTTGTTCATCCAGCTCACTGGAATCTTCCCAAATATCATGGGTTTTTTCAGGATCATAATTCAGTTCTATTAGTTCATTTTTATTACTATCATCCTCTGCTGCATCTGGATCTTCTTCTAGTAAATCTAAGGCAGTTTGAATTTTATCCACATAATATTCAAAAGACTCAAATGGCAAGAGCCTCAAAGAATAATTTAAATTTACCCATTCTAAGGTAGTGGCATAGGGGGGCAGGTGGTCTAAATAGGTATTTACTACGATATCCATTGCGATATTAGTCGCCAAGGTGCTGTAGCTGCGCTGAATTTCTTTTGCTCTAATTAAATGCATCGAGACTATATGGAGTATTTCATGCTTAAGTGTGCTTTCCATTTGTTTGATCGTAAGAGTTAAAAAAATGATGGGATTAAAATAGATAACATATTTCGCTCCTTTAAAATTCACAGCAGTAGGGCTGCTGATATCGAAGCGTATTTCTTTTGACATTTGAAACAAAAAGTACCCATAAAAATTATCTTTGTCTTCCATAAGACTTACATTCACTTTATCGACAATGCTAAAAAACTCTCTTTTAAAATCTTCTGGAATCTGTATCTGAGAATGATCTCCTTCACGTTTTGCCTTTAAAAAAAGAGTAATGATAGTATATGCTTTTTCATAAAGCCCGGTTATGTGGGCCTCAAAATAAGTTTCCATACATGGTCACCTGATCTCTCGATAGGATTCAAAATAGGCTTCGACAAAAGCTTCATTTTCTATGGCGTATTTGTATACCTCAGTATAACTATTTTTCATATCCTTCATAATTCCAATCATCAGATCTACAGGGTATAGCTTCAAGAACGCAATCAGTCTGTCAATCATATAAGTTGTCTCGTGATCACCATTCTTTATAGCTGCTTCTAAATGTTTAAGTATATTTTTTGCAGCTAGATACAGCCTGGTATGACTTTCATTTTTAATTTTTTCTCTGACGGATTCATGCAGAGTATTTCCTGAAAAGACCTCTTCGTAAGAGAGTAGGGCGTTATAATCGGATTCAACAAAATTGACAAACTCTTCTGCAATGAATTTTCCTACATTGCCTCTGATAACATTCAAAAATACAGACCTGGGTATGGAAGCTTTTTTCTGCTGATAAATTTTATAAATGCCAGAGATTCGTTCATAGCTTCTTGGTGTTGCCCTTATATCATCTTCATTGTTTTTATGCAAATATTCTGGGAAGGTGGAAATAAACTCAATAACCTTTTGTTCAATGCCAGCATCTATAGCCCAATCGAGCCATTGCATATAATCCGGTTCCATGTGTAACCACACAAAGCGATTTTCTTGTGCTACATCCATATCTACCACCTGATAATCAAAATCCCCACCGTATTTACTGGAAGGATTCATAGCTGCTATAATTTTTACACCGTCGTGCAGCTTATATCCATTAATTTCTCTATTTAATATTAAATTCATAAGTTCCTGCTGCACCGTATGTTCACAGCGATTGATCTCGTCGATAAATAACAGAACTGTGTTTCCTTTCGCTATTTCTTCATCAATTTCCCGTAGTTTATTGTGAACCGCATATACTGTTGTTTTCCTTTCAACGTTATCTCCATGATGATTCATTCTGGTATACGATTCGATCGTTGGTAGACCGCCGATTTCACCTTCTTTAAGGAGATTTCCATCAATAACAATGAAGCTCCAATTATTTTGATTTGCAATTTCCTTGGCTAACACTGTTTTTCCGATGCCGCTTTCTCCAACGATTATAGGAACTTCTCCAGTAGCTAGTACTAAATCAGCACTTTGTAATGTATCTATAAAATTCATGATATCTCCCACCTATTTTATCTTCAGCTTTTCATCTACCGTAATTTTTTTTGCCTTTTTGCTTCCATATGTATAAATAAACAGTAACTTGTCCATTGGCAGGCTGTCACTATTTTTATCTATTATACTGCAATTTAAAAAATCTCTAACATACTTTTCTTCAACATCTTCATTTGATAGTGCTTCTTTTAGCACTTGTTCTAATTCATTTTTAGAGAGTTCTATTTCTTTCATAACGTATCTGATCACTAAAATATTTACTTTCAAGAATTCTAATACTTTATTTTTATCTAAATCAGATATAAGTCGAATTGCCCTTTCATCATTCTTTACAGCGATAAGCTCTGCATGATGTGTAGGAGAATTAATGTATCGTAATGCATCATAACTTATTTTTACGGCCTCTTCTTGTACACACTCGTAGGGTTCTTTTATAAACTTTATTGCATCGTAATTCTTTCTTACAGCTAATAATTGCAGTTCCTCACTTGGATGAGAGACATATTTAATCGCCCATCCAGCTTGCTGGATAGCTAATTGAATTAACGTATCAGTTGGATTTTTTATATACTCTAAATTCGTCCATCCAGCATCTATCGCTTGTATCATCATTTTTTCTGTAGGATTGTTGATAAATTGAATGGCACGAGCATTATTGTTCATAGCTAACTCTTGCATTTCTCTAGTTGGATTCATTATATATTGTAACGTAAGTCCATTTTTTGTAATGGCCAACAACTTCATCTCGTCTGTAGGATTATTGATATAGGCGATAGCATTTGGATTATTCTTTATCATTTCAATAAGCTTTGCATGTTCCATCTGTTATTTTCCTTTTGTCATTTTATTTATCATGATGATTAAGATATTATAAATAGTATAAT
>CAMKSY010000237.1 GCA_946415545.1 uncultured Pelosinus sp.
GCTCTAAATACCAAGCAAGGACTCTTTTTTGCCCTGGAACAAATAAAAAAAGTGGAAGAAGCGTTTCGTAGTCAACCGATCATCGTCCTAGAATCCACGGGTCACTACTCTCAGCGCATCGTCCACTTTTTTTTGAAGCAGGGATTTGAAGTCTACCACATCAATCCCCTCATTTCTCATTCTATCAAAAATTCAACCGTAAGGAAAGTAAAGACGGATCAGGTGGATGCACTTGAATTGGCAAAACTACCTTTTCTACATAATCTTCGATCGAATACGATGCCCAATGAGCAGATTAGTAATTTAAAGGTGTTGGCACGTACAAGATGTCATCTCATAGAACAGAGATCCATTTCCCTAAAACAACTTCAGACTGCAATAGAACAGGTTGCACCTTTGTTTCCTACTATATTAAATCCAGGTTCATTAACTGCTTTGACGTTAATAAACAAGTTTCCATCGCCTGGGGAATGGACGAAGAAATCCAATCGAAAAATGATTATGACTATGCTAGAGACTTTGCCTCGCCGTGGTAAGCTTTATGCCCAGCAGAAATATGAATCTTTGCTATCGTGTGCTCAAGATGCTGAGGTCACTGGCATTTGGATAGCAGCCTATTTTAGCACAATACAACGTTACGCAAGCATCATACAATTTTTAGATGCAGAAATTAAAGTGATTGATAGCCAGATTGAACAATTGTCGGCTCAATTACCAGAAGTTGCATTATTAACAAGCATACCTGGTATCGGCAATACACTTGCACCGCTTCTTTTGGGGGAGATCGGCGACATTGAGCGATTTATTAACGCTAAGCAGTTAGTAGCTTTTAGTGGAATTGATCCATCGGTTCGTCAATCAGGTAATTACGTGGGTACAAAAAACAAGGTAACGAAACGGGGCTCGCCATTTTTACGACATGCACTTTACATTGCTGCGACTACATCTGTTCGAAAAGAGTCTAAGGGATCGCAAGTCAATTCTGTGATTTACGAGTATTATATGCGTAAGGTCGAAACTAAAGCTAAGAAACAAGCTCTGGGTGCAGTGATGAACAAGTTGCTACGTATCATATTTTCAGTTTTGAAAAACAAACAATCTTTCCGTTTGATTACTCCTGATCAGCAAGTGCAAATGTATCAGAAAGTACAACAAAAGACCGCATAAGTTAGGATAAGAACGGAACATTATCTCTACTTTTCTTAGGCAATATTCGCTTGTGAGAAAGGATTGTTTGCTATACACTTTTTTATTTAGTTGTTTATTTGCATTTAGGACTTGACTTTAATTAGCTGGTCTATGTCCCATCAAAGCTTTGGCTCCATTAAAGCTAGTTTGAAAAAAATGTCTCAATATGAGATACTGAGATACTTGCTAATATCTTTAACTTGGTATAATTTACTCACTAAAGTGATATAGCAATAAACACAGCTACTATGGAGGAAGAATTTTGAAAAAGTTTGCATTCGTATCGGATTTTGATGGAACATTAACGGAGAAAGATTTTTATCATATTATTATAGATAATTATTTACGGGATTGGGGAAGGCCGTTTTATGAGGATTGGAAAAAAACGAAGAAGATTAATGTAGAGTTTCTAAATAAAATATTGGGCTCGATTGGAAGAACTGAAGAAGAGATTCTGGCTGAAATCCATCGTTTGCCTTTGGATGAGTATGCGGCAGATTTTATTCGTAGAGTACAAGATGCGGGCGGGGAATTTTATATCCTAAGTGCTGGAACAACGTATTATATTAATCGATTACTTGCGCATCGTGGGATTGAAGGTGTGATGGTTATTTCCATGGATGGAGTATATAAAGATGGAGGCATTAAAGTGACTCCAGACGAAAAGAGTCCTTATTTTTCTGAAATTTTTGGTATTAATAAAGCCAAGGTTATAGTGGAATTGAAAAAGGAGTTTGAGACGGTATTTTTTGCTGGGGATAGCGAGCCGGATTTAGGAGCAGCTAAAGAAGCGGACGTTGCATTTGCCAAAAAGGATCTAAAGAAATTGCTTACTAGTGAACAAGAAGAATTTGTTCCTTTTGATAATTTTAGAGCAATTGAAAAGTATCTGATGGATAAAGGGTGGCTCTCATAGTCGTACCTTTTTGTAATTCAGACCTTAGAAGTTACATTCTATATTTAAATTAATGGGAAGAACCAAATAATTCATATAGACGAGAATGCCCTTGATCCTGTGAAGTTCAGGATCAAGGGCATTTCACATCTTTAAATTTTTACTTATGTATTCAAGACTATAATTATATTTTCTTATTTTAGTGTTTCCAAAAACTTAGTAATAAGTTCTCGCTGTTCTAAAGTTAGGTTTTTGCTTGCTTCAAGTAGCTGTTTTAAATTTGGCTCAATATCTGGGATTTCTTCAGAGAAAAAATCAGCAAGAGAAATATCAAGAAGAGTACATATAGTATCTAAAGTTTCCAATGAACATTTCTTGCCACCGTTTTCTATTGCCGATATAAAACTCTGAGCTACTCCAATTTGTTCAGCTAGTGAACTTGCAGTGATATTCTTAGATTTTCTTATTTCTCTAATTCTGTCACCAACATTAATCATAATATTACATCCTCCATTGATAACCTCAAGGTAATAATTTAATTATAACTCTGAAAATGAGTTGTTAAAATGGCTTTTAGAAAATATCACCTATAGGATATAAAATGCATTGAATTAATAACTTAAAGGTGATAAAATTGAGGGGAAATTAGAACTTGGAGGTGATAAAGTGGTAAAGGGACTTGTACTTTCTATTAAAGCCGAATGGATTCATCAGAAAATTACTATGGAGGAATTATCTTTAAAAAGTGGAGTTAGTCAAAAGCATATTAGCAACATAGAAAATGAAAAAGTTGTTCCTACTTTAGAAACGTTAAGAAAACTTGCCAGATCTTTAGGATTTAAAATAAATGTAAGCCTTGAAGCTCGTGATTCTCCAAATTCCACAAAGCTGAAGAGGTGATAAATGTTCATGTATATTATTTTAAAATAATTCTTTATTTATAGTATAGCGAAAAAAAAAGACTTAATCCTTTTTTGTAGATAATTAAAACCGCAATGGAGGCGAAAAATGATTATCCATGAATCACTTATCGATTTAGATGTTTCATCAAAAGACAAAGATGAAATCATCGGAGATTTAGCCTGCAAAGCAGAGAAGCTTGGTCGTATTAGTGGTATTGTAGGGTATCTGCAGGCCGTTTTTGAGTGGGAAGAGTTATTTTCTACTGCCATTGGCTACGGTATTGCCATTCCCTATGGCAAAAGCAGCTATGTGAAAAGGCCCTTTATTGCTTTTGCCAAAAGCAATAGAGCAATTATCTGGGATAGCAGGAGCGATCAGATGGTTCGATTTATTTTCCTTATTGGTGTACCAGAAGAAAAAGGGAATGAATTGCATCTAAAAATCGCGGTGAACATCAAAAGGAGTCTCATGAATGACTCCTGTCGGGAACGTTTAGTACAGGCTACCAGTGCAACAAAAGTAGTTGCAATATTCGGAGAGATGGGATTGTAGGAGATTGTGCAGATGCAATAGGTAAAGAAACGTATGGAAAGAAATTTTCTTAAATGCTGCGCAGTAGCTGGATTCATATGAAGAGGAGAGGAAAAGTATGAAGCATAAGCCAGCGGTATTTTTTGTTCGTGATGGTGTATTAAATATGGATCGGGGATATATCTGCAAACCAAGGGAACTGAGCTGGATTTCTGGGGCGATAGAGGCAATTCGGATACTAAATCAAGAGGAGTATTGGATCTTTGTGGTTACGAACCAAAGTGGTATTGCCCGAGGATTTTTTACAGAAGAAGAAATATATGATTTCCATGAGTTTATGGCACAAGAGGCGGAACGGCAGGGAGCGATCATTCATTCTTTTTATGTTTGTCCCCATCATCCAGAAGGGACGATGGGGATACACTCTTGTATCTGCAATTGCCGTATGCCTTTACCAGGGCTAATTGAGCAAGCCTGCCAGGAATGGCCGGTTGCTCTGGATGGATCGTTCTTGATTGGCGGTACGCAGCGGGATATTGATACAAGATTCAAAATTTTAAAATTTGTAAGAATTTGAAGGATTTTCGCATTTTATGAGAAATAGAGTATGATGGTATTCGTTCCTATGAGATTTCATAAGTTGTGTAGGATCGTAATGAGAATTGTTAATCGGAGTGATGCGGATGAAAGGAAAGCCAATCTTTAATTTGCAGACCAAAATTATTCTTTTGGTTTGCGGTGTGGTGGCGTTATCATTATTGGCTGCCAATGCTCTGATTACCAATCGTGTTGAGTCAGACGTACGAGCTACGCTTGGACAGAAAGCCTTGGATATCTGTAGGATGATGACGCATTCTCCTGCTGTAATTACAGGATTAGATACCAATGATACAATAACTATTCAGGAATATGCCAATACCATCCGCAATGCTGTGAACGTGGAGTTTATTGTGGTCTTCGATATGCAGGGAATCCGAAAATCTCATCCAGATTCGACCCGTGTAGGACAGCATATCCAGGGCGGTGATGAAGTGTCAGCATTGCAGGGCCATGAGTATATCTCCTATGCTGAAGGCACCTATGGACCGTCTTTGCGTGCCTTTTCTCCTGTATTTGCACCCGATGGGAGGCAAGTAGGGGCAGTCGTTGTGGGAATATTGCTTGGCGATGTGGAAAAAGCTTTGCGCGAAAGTCACAAAATTATCTATATTGCCACTTTGATTGGATTACTCATCGGTATTGGTTTTGCGATCGTATTAGCGCGTAATATTAAGAAAACCCTGTTTGGTTTGGAGCCTTTTGCCATTGCCCAATTGGTTGAAGAGCGCAGTGCGATGCTGCAGTGCGTGCGGGAAGGGATTTTAGCAGTTGATAAAAACAGTATCGTCACGATAGCCAATAGCGAGGCCATACGTGTTTTAAAGTTAGCAGGGATACCGGGTGATCCCATTGGGCGCCATGTTGCTGAGTATGTTCCTCATACGCGTTTGAAGGACGTAATGAATACGGGAGAAGCAGAATTGGATCAGGAACAGAAAATTAATGGGGTTACCATTTTGACTAATCGAGTACCAGTTGTGGTAAATGGTGAAATTGTTGGGGCGATAGCATCATTTCGTGATATGACAGATATGCGCCAATTGGCAGAAGAACTCACCGATGTGAATAGCTATGTAGAAGCCTTACGATCTCAAGCTCATGAGTTTATGAATAAGATTCATGTAATGCTAGGGTTGGTTCGCTTAAAGTTTTATGACAAGCTCGAGATGTATCTCACGCGAATTGCAAATCAGGATATTGCCGAATCAGAATTTGTGAGTCAATGTATTCATGATCCTGTACTTGGGGGCTTATTTTTGAGTAAGTTCAGCAAAGCCAGGGAAATGGCAATTGATATGGTATTAGCCGAGGATAGTTTTCTGCCAGAGCCGTTGGATGCGCAAGTCACGAATGAGTTGGTCACGATCATAGGCAATTTAATTGATAACGCCCTTGATGCAGTGAAAGACTCGCCGAAACGTCAGGTTGCTGTATCCATGATCTATACCGATTGTGTCTTGACGATGGAAGTAATGGATTGTGGCCCTGGTATTGAGCAGGCACAGGTGGAACAGATTTTTGTTAAGGGATATTCGACAAAATCCTCAGGCCGCGGGTTTGGTCTGTTTCTCGTTGCTAGGGCCGTAGAACGGTTAAATGGGACCATTCAGGTTGTAACTGCCTCAGGGAGTGGTGCATCATTTAAGGTTACAATTGCTTATCAAAGTAAGGAGGTAGTGGGTACTTGATCAAGGTTTTGATAGTGGAAGATGATCCTATGGTTGCCGAGCTGAATAAACATCATCTGGGGCAGGTAGAAGGATTTGCTTTAGTAGGAATGGTGTCCAATGGTGCCGAGGCACTTGAATTTTTAAAAAGAAATGAAGTCAATCTGATTTTACTTGATATTTTTATGCCCATTGTGGATGGTATGGAATTATTACAAAGTATTCGGTCGATCGGTCATAATATTGATATTATCATGATAACGGCAGCGCGTAATAGCGCCAGTATACAGAGCTCACTTAGGAAGGGAGTGGTAGATTATCTGATTAAACCGTTCCAGTTTGAGCGTTTGTATGCGGCGCTGATCGCTTATCGGGATCGGATTCAAGTGATTAATGACAGCACTACCCTGAATCAAGATGAAATTGATCGACGAATTTTATCAAAAGGCGATTTGCCAGTGGGTGATTTGCCCAAAGGGATAGAGCGGGAAACGCTAAACGCTATACTTGAGCAGGCTAAACAGTATTCCAAACCATTTACAACAGAGGAATTGGCACAATGTGTAGGTGTATCAAGGGTGTCTGTACGTAAATATCTTACCTTTCTGAAAGAGACAGGTACTCTCCAGGCGAGACTGATATATCGTTCTGTCGGGCGTCCTGTTACGATGTTTTGCTATGTAAAACAATAGATTCTTCAATCGCATTCCGGGTTCGGCTAAAGCCGTTCCTGGATTTTTTTTGCTTTACATTACTTACATAATGGTTCCATATCTTTCAATAGCGTTAGCATGAGAGCGGTAAGATGCTATACTCAAGGCAAATCGAAAAGGAGG
>CAMKSY010000238.1 GCA_946415545.1 uncultured Pelosinus sp.
GACAGAGATTTTGAAGTATTTATATGAAAATGGAAAAGTGACACAATCAGAATTGCAAAAGGGAATAAATATTGATAGGGCTGCTATAACTAGGCATTTACAGCAACTTGAGTCTTTAAATTATATAGAACGTTTCAAAGAAAGCAGTAATCAGCGAGTAACATGGGTTAAACTTGCAATTTCCACGCAAAAAGAAATTGAAAATTTATTTAGGCTGAGAAATCAATTTGTTGACGGAGTCCTGGCTGATTTTTCGTATGAACAGTTGGCCGGTTTTTACGAAATGTTAAATGTAATAGAAGCTAATTTATCAAAAACTATGAAAGAATAATTATGAGGTGAATAAAATGGATTTTAATCAAGAAAATGAGAGAAAACAAGCTTTTATAGAAATAATAAGAGAAAGAAAATCTATTCGTAACTATGATCCGAATTTCAAAATTCCACACAGCGAGATAGAAGAAATACTTGAAATAGCAACATCAGCACCATCTTCGGCTAATATGCAGCCATGGCGGTTTGTAGTTATTGATACTCCTGAATCAAAAGAAAAGTTACTACCATCAGTTGGTTTTAATAGTAAGCAAGTTGATACATCTTCAGCAGTAATTGCTGTATTCGGCGATCTGGAAAATGTGGAATATTTAGACATTATTTATTCTAAAACGTCAGAGTTAGGCGGTATGTCAGAAGAAGTAAAAAATAAGCAAATTGAACTAATTCGTCCTGCATATAAGCAAATGACAAGAGAGCAGAAAGAAGAGGCGGTGCTTATAGATTGTGGCCTCATTTCTATGCAGATTATGTTAGCGGCAAAGGCGTTTGGATATGATACAAACCCAATCGGTGGATATGCCAGAGAAAGTTTAGGAGAGATTTTTGGCTTAGAGAAAGAACGATATATTCCAATTATGCTTATTTCAATCGGTAAAGCCGCTGAGAGTGGTAAGGCTTCATATCGTCTACCGGTTGATACAGTTACTAAATTTAGATAAAACAGTAAGAGGTTATATATTATTTTTATAAAAAGGAAGTATAATATGCGGAATGTATATATACAAGGTATTAAAAATGCAAATTAAAATAGATATATGGAGTGACTATGGATGTCCGTTTTGTTATATTGGGAAGAAAAGGCTTGATGGTGCCATCAGCCAATTTTCTGAGCCAGATATTATTTCTGTTCAATTTCGTAGTTTTCAATTGGATCCATATGCTAAAGGGAAACTGCCAGCAGCTATCGATGAGGTCGCTAAGGTGCGAGGGATGTCTGTTGAGCTTATAAAGAAAGGTCAGGAGCAGGTTGCAAATTTGGCTTTGGAAGTGGGTTTGGTATTGCACTATGATACATTCATTAATGCAAACTCTTTGGATGCCCACCGTCTTAATCACTATGCGGAATCGAAAGGAAAAGCCATAGAGATGGAAGAACGTTTAATGCGTGCTATATTATCAGATGGACTAGATATATCTGATAATAATACACTCATTTCATTGGCGAATGAAATTGGATTAAATGAAGTAGAAACTACTGCTGTATTAAATTCTTCCCAATATTGTGATGAAGTAAGTAACGATATTAGCGAAGCAAGAAGATTAAACATCACAGGAGTACCTTTATTTGTATTTAATGATAAATACTCTATATCTGGGGCGCAGTCTGAAATGGTGTTTTTGGATATGCTAAATAAAATTTTAAAAGAAGAACAAGTAATATCAGACAATACAAGTAGTACTGGAATTTGTACTAACGGTTTCTGTGATGTTTAATTATTCTTATGAACTTAATAGATTCGATTGCAAGGCATGCTTGATATGTTGGGTTAAAATTCAAAAGAAATGGTAGAGGTATCACATTACACAGGATGCCGCCCATTGGAGAAGATGGGCGGTATTTCTGTATCTGGATAGAGGAACTTCGGGACATGTTCGAGGTGGCAGGGTTTAAGGAAGCTCCCCAACAAGCAATTTTTGTTGTTCATTCAACAAAAAATATGCAACTGTAGCCACAGTTACCCTGTTTGTCAGATAGCGGAGAACCCAAAATGTGATGGTATCTACCTCTGACACAATTGACAATTTTCTTACCATGACTGTCAAACCTCAGCCCGGCTCATTAATCATCAACAGGTTTTGAAACCGACCCCGGCTCTCGATCAGCACATCAAAAGCGCCGTTTGGCATTGCCCACTTGACCATAATACCGGTGGACAAATAACACAGCGCATCCCGCAAGTCTCCTGCCGGGGCAGTATTTTTGATTTGTCCGGTTTCCTGCGCACGCTTAATCAGGATTTTAAGCACGTCGCTAATTTATTTACTTAAGCGAATAATAAACTGATTAGATCAAAGTGGGAAGAGGAATAAGAAGTAGGGCTTACTGGATGCAATATTGACATAATAGACTTTACTATATTTGTTGAAAGTGGAGGATCAAGCTATGATACAAAAATCGTCAAACTTAATATTGGTAATCGGCGGCACAGGAACGCAAGGAGGAAATGTGGCACGTGAACTGCTGGCGCATGGTCATTGTGTTCGTGTTCTCACAAGGAATCTCGATTCTACTGCGGCAAAACAGATCGCTTCAAAAGGCGCTGAAACTGTACAGGGTGACATGGAAAACCTTGCATCATTAGAGACCGCTATGGAGGGGGTTTCTGCTATTTTTTCAGCACAATATGCTGACCCGAACGACCCAACTGTTGAGCCTAGAAACGCCGCGAACATGGTAGCGGTAGCAAAGAAAGTCGGGATCAAGCAAATTGTTCACACTTCCGTGGCCAGCAGTAACCTCTTTCCTCGATGGGACAAATATCCCTCTCTGATAGAATATTGGGATCACAAATACCAGATAGAAGAGCTGGTTCGCAATGGCGGATTCCGCTCTTGGACCGTGCTGCATCCATGCTGGTTTATGGAGAACTTCATCGAGCCATTTACGGCAGTTATGGCTCCAGAACTGAAAGACGGTATTCTGTTTGGTGTCATGAATGAGGATACTCCCATCAAGCTGAACTGCGGTTTAGACACAGCAAGATTCGCCCGAGCGGCTTTTGAAAATCCCGAGAAATTCAATGGAAAGGATATCAATGTCGCCGGGGATGAGCGCTCCATGTCCCAGATAGCGCAGACGCTGAGTACAGCGCTCGGCAAAAAGGTGCATTATGAAAAAGTGAGCATCAGAGCCGCCATCAGCCGGGGGATGATGGCGGGGTCTGTATATGGGATGGAGTGGATGGAGGCTGTTCGTGGCTATGGGTTCGACATCTGTGAAACAATGCAGTATGGAATTGAACTCAGTTCATTTGAAGATTGGGTTAAAGACCACAAAGATGAATTTGTGATTAATTAGTAATAGATTCATTATTAGGTGTATCGTAAATCCTCAATGGAACTATGACAGTTTTGCCAAGTGCGAAATCTTAAATGAAAATGAAGCTATTATTGACACTAGCCAAGATTTGTACTATTTCACATTCACTGCTAATAGCTATAAGGTCGGTTATATCGTTGTCTAATACGATGGAGGCTGAATTTGCATCAGAGGGGGTGCTGCCTCCGGTATAGCATATTGAACAAGTCGAGAATACGTTATGACGGATTTATATAATGAAGGGAGTATTAAGCAATGGATAATTTTAGTTTATATTCATATATCGAGAGTAATGTTGCCGCTCTAAAAAAGCCTACTATCATTGGTATAAATGGAGCTGTTACATCAGGAAAAACTATGTTTTCGCAAATGTTAGAGCAGTATTTGAAGGATATAGGCTATCATACACAAATAATACAAATAGATGATTTTCACAATCCTCGGTCTATTCGTATGAAAGATAATTCTCCTGAATGTTATTTCTATAATGCTATTGATACGCAAAAATTTGGAGAGTTAATAACTGATATTAAGCATGGACCTGTTGATAAGACGATGACATTGCTTAATATGGGTACAGATACATATTCAGATAGCAAGGTATATACAACAACCATAAATACACTTGTTATTGTTGAAGGCGTGTTGCTCTATAGTCCATCTATCAGTCATCTTTTTGATTATAAAATCTTTTTGGATGTAGATTATGACGAAATACTCCGGCGAGGAAAGGAGAGAGATGTCCCTTTATACGGAGAGGGTATTCTCCAACAATATATTGATTTATATATTCCGGTTCAGAAGATATATGAAAATCAATGCTTTCCAAAGAAACAGAGTGATCTAGTTATTAATAATAATAATGTCCACGAACCGATGATTATTAAGTAACGCTATACCGCTTCATGGAATGGCTCCAACGGATTTACCTTTGGAGCTGGCGAAGAACAGGATGACGAAGGTGATTTGGACACAACCTCGATTTCTCTTGAACTTAGTCAAAACAATGTAACCTATGGCACCAGCAGTATCACCGCCACTGCACCGTAACTGACGGAACGGTAACTAACTCAATGATGGGGCGTATGGCTGCGCTCAATCAGGTCGCCTTTTATGTAGGTTATGCGACGGAACCCATTGCCACAGCATCGGTTATCGGCGGAGAAGCCACTGCTACGCTGGATATTTCTAGATGGAGTGTAGACAGCTATAACATCAAAGCTGAGTATGGCGGTAGCTTTGGGGGACAGCCCAGCGAGTCTTCCCCCGTAACACTGACCATCAGCAAGGCAACTCTAACTGAAGCTATCGGCAATCAACAGTTTGCACCTGACCGGGCAATCACCGTGAGGAAATTGCGGTCATCTTCGCAAACTACGCAAAAGCCACCGGCTACAAGCTGCCTGTGACCCGCAAAGCTGTGACCTATGCGGATGCCTCCAACATCGGCAGCATCTACAAGGCGGCGGTTACCGCAATGCAGCAGGCAGGCATCATGATGGGCGGCACAGGCAATAAGTTCAATCCGAAATCCAATGCCACCCGCGCGGAAGCCAGCGCTATGCTCCACCGCTATATCAAGCTGACCATAGACCCAGCCACAGCACAGGGCTGGACTCTGAACGATGACGGCCAGTATCTATATTACAGAGGCGGAGCTGCCGTGACCGGCTGGCAGACCATCGACGGCGTGAAGTATTTCTTTGAAACAAACGGAACGCTGAAAACAGGCTGGGTGAAAGATGGCGACAACTGGCATTATTATACCGGTAACAAGGCCGCTATGGGCTGGCTGGACATCAGCGACAAACGCTATTACTTTACCAAGGACGGTCTGATGGTGTCCGGCAAGTGGCTGGAGATCGACGGCAAGTGGTATTACATTTACGCAGATGGAGCTCTCGCCAAGAATGCCAAGATTGACGGGTATGAGGTGGATAAAAACGGCGTGAGAAAGACCAAATAAATACAGCCAGGGGCAAACCGTCTGAAAGGGCGGGACGCGTCACGGGGTCTGCGGCGCATATAACGCTATGATAGCCTGGCCGCTGAAAGCCAAGCGAAGCCTGCCCTCCCGGGGGTAGGCTTTGCTGTTTTTAACAGATGCTTCATGCACCGGGATACCGCCCTACACTGCTGGCTATGGCGAGAGAGGTATCCATATGAACATTTCCCGCTTTCATCCGCTTTCAGGTTGGAAATAGAGACAGCGTACAACAAAATCTCATAACCGAATATAAAAAGACAGTATTTTGCTTTCACAGGCAGAGTGCTGTCTTTTTGTATTTGACAAGGGTTTGCCGTATTCGGCAGAAGGTCATTCCACGCTGCCGTTCCCCACCCTCCGGTCTGTTTTCGCATTCTCGCAAAACAAATCGGAGGAAAGGAACTTGAAAAATTATAAAGACAGTGATTATGCCCTAAATAAATTCAACGAGGGTATTGTATACCGTTTCGCAGACCGCATTGTAGCAATCACGCTGGAGGACTACCTTGCAGAGAACCCCGGCAAAACGTCGCAGGATTTTTTGGAGCTGAAAGCCTTGTCGGATGAAATCTACCATCAGCAAGTCACACATGAAAATCGGACAAGCCGTTTGGATGTGAGCATCCATGGGCTGGAGGAAACAGAGCAGCTTTCCGTGCCAGCCCTTGAATCAGACTTGATACATAAAAGCGATACCAGAAAGGCCAAGGAAGCCGCAAGGCGGCTGCTGGACAGTGGGGAATTGACAGAAATCCAGCGGCGCCGGTTTATTCTGCACTTCTTTCAGAATGTATCCCTGCGCCAAATCGCCAAAAAAGAAAACGTACATCAAAGTGCTGTATGGGAGAGCTTGCAGTGGGCATTGAAAAAGCTAAGAAGGCTATTTGATGGATATTAAGACACTTTTGACCCACTATTCGCTTAAATATGAAGAACGCCAGTCACTTGATTGTGTCTGGCGTTCTCCATATTTAACTACAAACCAGTTAGTCTACGACAATTTCATCCGCAATCATCTGAGCCTGCGTAGAGATACGAATGCGTTCCAGTGTATCATCTTCCGGCATGGGATGTGCTCTCAGATAATCCTCACGGATATGCTCCGCCATCTCAAAGGCTGTCTTGTCAACTTTCACACAATGCTCTGCCAGCTTGCCGGTGAGATGCAGTTTACTTTGCAGCTTTTTCAGAATAGGTCGTCGTTACAAGCTCCTCATAGGGAAC
>CAMKSY010000239.1 GCA_946415545.1 uncultured Pelosinus sp.
TCACCTCTTAAAATTTACTATTGCCTCTAATTATAATATTGTAAAATGCCGAAAACAATAACAGCAACCTAACACGTTCCTAACTTTAATATAATAAAAAACGCAAAGAAGCCACAAGGTTTTGGCTTCTTTGCGTTTTAAACTTATCTATTCAAAGGCTCCTCGACAGGCTCTGTTATGGTTAAAACAACTAATAAGCTAATAAAGGAACTAGCAGCTAAAAACATGAATACTGCATCCCAACTATATGCATCAAGAATCATGCCCGTAATCAGTGGAGCACAAGCACCGCCAAGCTGTCCGCCAGTATTAATGATGGAAGATGCAATGGGAAATGTTTTTTTAGTCGTTAGCCCCATAGGATATACCATATAGGCTGAAAAGCCAACATTGAGCAAAATACCCGTTAAAAATAAAAGTGAACCGAGGAAAATAGGATCATTAGGTGCATTAGTTAATGCATACATCATGAAGGTGGTAGATAATGAAGTCATCATCATGAGCGGCTTGCGTCGTTTGTTTAACACCTTATCAGAAAACCATCCTCCTACCAAATTACCGATTACCGCTCCCACCCAAGGTGCTGAAGCGACAAAACCCATTTTCATGATGGTAAAATGTTTAACATTAATTAAATAGGTAGGAATCCAGGCCAATAGTACATTAACAATACCGAGAACAAAAAAGTATGCAAGGGTACTTCCCCATATATCCCAAGAACGAAATACTCTAGCATTCGTATCTAAAGGATCGGCTTTCCGTGCTCGAATTAATTGATCCAGCCATTTAAGAGAATATGGCCTTTTCTGCACTATTGCTTTTTGACTCAACTCCTCAGATTCAATGTACTTCACTTCGGCTAAAGAGCAGTATGGGCTTTTTGACGGATGATTTTTTACTAAAATATACCAAATAATAGAAAGGAATATACCTGGCAAAGCAAACCAATAAAAAATATAATGCCAGCTGGATTGCTGTATAATTAGAGCACATAAGGGCGGAACCACTACTGGCCCAAACTTGGCAGCGGAAAGGAATATGCCGGTTGCAAATCCCTTTTCCCTCGGTGGAAACCAATTATTAATAGTGGATGTAATCCCAATGGGCAGCGGACCTTCTGCCAATCCAAGGCCAAAGCGATATGCTTTCATCATCAAAGGTGAACTTGAACTTCCAATTAATCCGGTAAAAATAGATGTGGCGATCATTGCAAAAGAAAATATTCTCCGTACTCCAAATTTACTATATGCAAAACCAGAAGGCATCTGCGCAATCGCGTATGCCAGCAAGAATAAACTAACAAGACCTCCCGCCTCTGTATTGCTCATATGAAACTCATTGCGGATAAATGGCAGGGCAATACCGATATTTGCACGATCAGCAGCCGCGACAGTATATACTAAAAAAATAAGTCCTGCAACAACCCATCGAAACTTAGTTGGCTTTTCTGTTATGACATCTGCTACGTTTTGAGACATTTTTTCCTCCTTGTTATAGATATATATTAATTTACCACTATTCCCATGTAATTATAAGGATTTACATTTCGTCTGAATCAATATAGTCACACTCTTTATCATGAAGCACTTTGTCAACCCATGTTCTATCCCATGTCTTGTTTTTAATGGCACTCATCATACCCATTTCTTTTGCTACGGTTGCTTTGGCCTTTTCCAAAAGTTCTGGAGCATCTTTAGGATCAATTACAACTACCCCATCCCCATCACCTACTATGATGTCTCCTGGATGTATCACAACACCACCGCATGAAATGGAAACGTTAATTTCGCCAGGTCCATCTTTATATGGTCCTTTCGGCGTTATCCCTGCTGCATAAACAGGAACGTTCATTTTTCTTATGATTGCTGCATCACGAACGGCACCGTCAATAATGAAACCAGCAATTCCCCTTTGTTGTGCCCAAGTAATCATCATCTCACCAATAACTGAATTACTCGTTTCACCTGCCGCATCTACGATAATTACATCACCAGGCACAGCCATGTCAATTGCTTTATTTAGCATTAGATTATCTCCCGGTCTGGATTTTACCGTGAAAGCAGTCCCTAGCAGTGGAGCGTCATTCATATTTCGAATTCTAGAATCGATACAGGACATCCGGTTCATATTATCTGCAATATTTGCCACTGGAATTCCGCTAAATCCTTCTACTAGTTCCTTTGGGGGTCTCATTATGTTGCTATAAATTCGAAATCCCACATTCTTCATCTTTCATCCTCCTTTTTACTACCATTTTGATGCAATCTTTTCTGTCAACCAATTTAATCGATCGTATATCTATTGACAAAATCTTTTAACTATTATAATTTTAATTTATAGATGAATCATAGTAAAATGAATTGATTTTCTATTAAATATCTATATATTCTATATTTAAGAGGTGCAGCCGTGTATACACTTGGAATTGAAGCGTTCTTAGCCATCGTACGTACCCAGAGTTTGAGTCGGGCAGCCGAGAAGCTGCACCTTGCACAATCTAGCGTTAGTCACAGGCTTAAAACTCTAGAAGAAATGATGGGTGCAACATTAATCGAGCGCGGCAAAGGAATTAAAGAAATCTCTTTAACACCTATGGGAGCAGAATTCCTACAATTGGCTGAACGATGGAATTCCCTCTGGCTGGAAACGCAAATTTTAAAATCACAAGGTCCAAAACTTTCCTTGTCCTTTGGCACCGTAAATAGTCTCAATACATTTGTTTTTCCCCCAGTATTCAGTACAATGACACAACATCGGCCACCAGTGATATTAGAGATTCATACGCTACATTCTATCCCTCTTTACGAAGAAGTCGAAAAGGGGCAAATACATGTCGGTTTTGCCCTTAGAGAACAGACTCTTCCCGGAGTAAAGGTTGAGCGCTTCCTGACTGCACCAATGGTAGTTCTACGCCTGGGAGAACCCTCTGATGGCAACGCAAAAATAATAAACCCCAATGAGCTGGATCCAAACTATGAACTATATGTTCCTTGGGGACCGCTTTTCCAGATTTGGCATGATCGCTGGTGGAATCCCCTTTGCCTAGCAAGAATTAAATTAGAAAGCGCTCAACTACTATTTACACTTTTGCAGCATCCCCGACAATGGGCAATCGTACCAATGTGGATCGCAAAGTCAGCATTAAAAGAGGGAAGATTTTCCTATTATCACTTATCTGATCCTCCACCAGACATCATTTGTTACAAGCTCACTCACAAATACCCGAAACCGAGTACCCTCCAAAGTTTAGCTATTCTAGATCATTATCTTGACCTCTTGATTACTAAAAATTTGTATGAATGATGCAATGAAAGCCGCTAATGATCTACCTTAAAAGGTATGTCATTAGCGGCCTTACAATACTCCAGCGATTTCGGTAGGCTCAACCTCTACATAGACCACTCTTGTTTCATTTATTGCAAACAGAATAAAGAACGTCATGAATAAACTTACTGCCAGAAACATAAATACCATATCCAAGTTGAATCGATCCAATAGCACACCTACTACAAACATTGCACTATTTATAGATTACATCTTATTACAATAAACTAAATTCATGCAAAATCATTTCGATGATTGCCTGAATAACGTACTAGATTCGAAAATCCCTTTGCTTGGAATTTGAAGATGATTGACTCTTTATCAAACGTTTCAGGACAAGATTGAACTTTTGAAACCAAAAATTCCAAGCCATATTGGGAAAAAACCGTCCATAACTGACAAGGAAGTTCTTCTAATTCCTTATATGTTGCTAAAAATGGCTCATAATATTGTCCTTTGAAAAGCCTCTCTCTCCATAGAGCATCCTGACTAATTTCCATCGTTACAGTTTCCAGATACTTCTCGTGAAATTTTTCAGCTATCGCAAATTGCATCCTATCATTTCCTACTTTCTTCTTTATAATGGTTCATGACAATTTTATCACGTATCTATACATATATCCTCTTTTATTTCCAAACAAAAAACCCGCGATGTCCGCGGGTTTTAGCCACTTAAGCAAGAATTACTCAACCTTACTCCTAATTAGCCTGCTTAAGCGCACTTTTTAAATCATCTTCAGGTGTACTAATTGGTTTTATAGCAAAGGTTTCCACAAGATATTGCAATACATTGGGGGATATAAAGGCTGGTAAGCTTGGTCCTAAGTATATTCCGTTGATTCCTAGTGATAATAATGCTAATAAATCAGCAACTGCCTTTTGCTCATACCAGGAAAGTATAATGGAAAGCGGCAAAGAATTGACATCCGTATCAAAAGCATCTGCTAATGCGGTAGCGATTCGAACTGCTGAATAGGCATCATTACACTGTCCGATGTCCAGTAATCTTGGCAAGCCAGCTACCGTTCCAAAGTCCAATTTGTTGAAACGATATTTACCACAGGCCAACGTAAGAATGGCACAATCCTCAGGAACCATTTGGGCAAACTCTGTATAATAGCTTCTGCCCGGTCTTGCCCCATCACAGCCGCCGATCAAGAAGAAGTGTCTTAATTTCCCTTCCTTAACTGCATTGACAATGGCTCCGGCATGAGATAACGTAGCATGATGTCCGAAACCAACGAGGATCTCTTTTTTCTCTTCCTCTTCTGTGAATCCTCCCAGTTCCAGCGATTTCTTGATGATTTCACTAAAATCCTTGGTTCCATCGCCAGAAACTCCAATGTATTTTACTCCATCCCAGCCTACAACACTCGTTGTAAAGATTCTATCCTTATAGGTTTCTCTTGGTCTCATCAAACAATTCGTTGTCATTAAAATACATCCTGGTATTTCATCAAATTCTTTTTGTTGATTTTGCCAGGCAGAACCATAGTTACCGACTAAGTGTTTATATTTTTTCAATGCAGGATATCCATGAGCAGGCAGCATTTCACCATGGGTATAAATATTAATCCCCTTGCCTTCTGTTTGCTCAAGCAGCATCTCTAGATCTCTTAGATCATGACCGGATATAATGATAAATGGGCCTTTCTTCACATTCACATTTACTTTTTGAGGAGAAGGATTTTCGTATGTTGTCGTATTGGCCTCATCCAGCACCTTCATTACTTCTACACTCATGTTCCCGGTTCTCATTACCATACGTATCATGTCTTCAAGGGTTAAACGATCATTTGTTGTGGCTTCTAATCCTAAGAAATAGAATTGGTCTACTTGATCACTATGGTAGTTAATAAATCTGGCTTGATGACCATAAGCACTAATACCTTTTAATCCAAATAATATCGTAGAGCGCAGTGACCTGATATCAGCATCTAGATCCTGATCATACATAATTCCAGCCTTCACTGCTTCTTTCAACATTTCTTCTTTGGAATCGCTTACATTAAAAGTAGCTGCCTCTGGGTATTGTCCTTCTGGTGCCAAATTCCTCAATTTTTCTTTTATCTTTTGTGATTCCTTTATTAAATTTACATGAACCTGAGCATCAAAGTTTACATTTGTTAAGGTTGTAAACAAGCCATTTTCTACAAATTTTACAATTTCTTGATCTATTTTTTTTCCTTGCTCAATTAGAGGCTTGGCATAGCAAGAAATACCTTTCAACTGGTAAATTAATAAATCTTGTAAATTTGCAATTTCCGGTGTTTTTCCACAAACACCACTTTTCGTACAGCCCTTCCCGCCGAAGGTCTGCTCACACTGATAACAAAACATTGAATTATCCATTTTAGTCTCCCCTTTTATTCTGCTTTTTAGTAAATTGCTTTATCTCCTATACAAATTCTAAAGGCATACGTATTTCACAATCCACTGCTATCTATTTACTTCTTTATTATTCCTTACAATGATTCTTGTTATACTCATTTTTCCTTCTAAAGCCAACGATGTTCTGATAAAGAGTGACGAAGAAGCTTATGCTTTCTATCAGTAAAGCAAATGCCCTGAAAACGAGTTATCGTCTTCAGGGCATTTTTATATCTGCGAATTTTCCATACCGTCTAGTTCTTAAATATAGTGCATAAACGTATCAAGCAACTCTTTATTATTACTATGACTCGATCCATCATAGGCCAGATCAAGTACAGGATGTTGGATCTCTTCTTTATCTCTGTCTCTCAAGAGTTTTTGTATAGTAGCTGTATTTTCATACATGGAACTCACTGCCAAAATTCCATCCACATGCTCTGGACAGCGAAAAATCTTGGCAAGTCGATAGCGTCCCGCTCCTCCGGCATATAGGGGCAGCCTCCCATCAGCCTCTCTCAATAACTCATCAATATCCCTATCAAAAGGACTATATTCTGACAACTCATCCGAAATAGTCTTCATTACACTCTTGACTTGCTCCAGCTTCTCTTTGAAGCCTTTCTGGTTCTTAGAAGTCCTCTTGAGGCTCTCATACCCTGTAAACAGTAGAACCTCAGATAACGGCTGGTACATCATTTTATGATTTTCCTCTAAATCTCTTAATTGAGAATTTGTTAGATATTCATTGAATATAACGCTCCATTCTCCCAAAACAAAAATCTTTTTATCATATTTCTTCTTTTGTAATTTTTGATACACATCTTGAGAAAGCTGAATCAGGTTTTGTTCATTCAG
>CAMKSY010000240.1 GCA_946415545.1 uncultured Pelosinus sp.
GACCAGAATATGAAATGCACAATGCACCATGAACAAACGCCTCAATTTCTGTAGCTGTATTCTTACAGATATATTGAATATCATCCATTGATAACTCTCGTGATAATACTACCCGTTGAAAGCCAAGCTCCGTCAAAAGCTCTACGCCTTCCAAATTATGTACTGTCATTTGCGTACTAGCATGTACTGACATCTCAGGGATAATTTGTCTTGCTATTTTAAAAACTCCAATATCTTGAACAATAATCGCATCTACACCAATTCGATATAAATACTGTAAATAAATTGATAATGCAGATATTTCATTATTATCGACAAGGGTATTTACAGTCACATAAACCTTGACACTACGCAGGTGAGCCAGCTTCACAGCTTCTGCCAATTCCTCATCAGTGAAATTAGGCGCGCTAGCTCGCGCACCAAACATTTTTCCTCCCATATATACGGCATCAGCACCACCCTCTATTGCTGCAATTAAAGCTTCCCGACTACCAACAGGAGCTAATAACTCTATCATTTTAAATTCATTCCTTTCAAAAGCCTTGTTGATAAAACATTTCCATATAAAGACGCAAAGTACACAAAGATGGCACACGCCTTCTTTGTGTGTACTTTGTGTACCTTGATACAGGCATAGTATTTATCTACTTAATCTTTTCTTGTCTTTTTATATAATCTGCTACCTCGTGTACATCTGACATAAATTGTTCGAATTTCGTCCATTTCTGACCTAATGGACTTAAGGGATTCTCAAAAATGCTTTTATAATACAACTCAAGTTCATATTTTGTTAAGGGTTCTTTATCTGGAGTTCTTATCACTGTAAAAACTCCACAACTTTCCAATCGTGCCAATTTGATATCTGACAGATTCGTCATATCCATCCCTTGCTTATGAAGCTCCTGTCGTAAATCATCATAGTTAAAATGATTTTTGATGAAGTTTTCTCGTAAAATTTTTCCATCCTGAATAAGTGTAATTGGTGTGCCCTCTACCCACTTTCGTAAAGTAAGGTTTTTTAAGGATACATACGAAATTAGCTGCTGTAATGCTAATAGTGCAACTAATCCTTCTATGCCGCTGAGAATAGTCTGCCCTTTGTCCATGGATGCAGTAACAATGATGTCACCAATACCTACCATGATAACAAAATCAAAAGGCGATAACTGGCCTACTGTACGATTTCCCATTAAACGAACAACAATAAGAGCTACAGTAAACAACACCACTATATGTAATAAAACCTGACCAACATCGGCAGATTCAAACACTATATCACTCCTTTTAATTGTAGTATTAACAATCAAAAAGCTTGTTATACTGCTCGATGGTGTCAGCTATTTTTCTTCCTCTACCATTCGAATCAATTGTTTATAATTTTGTTCTAAATCTAAATATGCCTCTGCAATATTGAGTGCTGCTAGTACAGCCACTTTACCTGGAGATAATCGCAAATTCTTCTGTGCAATGGTCTTCATACGCATATCGACTTCTGCTGCAATGGCAATGACTTTCTCAATTTTAGCATCACTCTTTAAACAATAGGTTTCACCAAAGATTTCAACTGTTACTTTATGTTTTTTTTCATTCATAACGTCACCTATAATACCTATTTTACTAATTCTACATTCGACCTGACAAATATGATTTCCTGCATATATAGCAAAGAAAACATATTTGTCTATTATTGATACAAAAAAGGCAGCTATGAGATAAGTCATAAACTGCCTTTTTTGTATTATCTTATACTTTTTCGCTTTTATTAAGCAAACTATGGCTTTTACCATATAAGAAATATACTAAGAATCCAATTCCACTCCATACAAAGAATCGCACCCATGTTTCATAAGGTAAATTATACATTAAATAACCGCAAGAAATAACGGCTAAAGGAGCGATCACATTAACTGCAGGACATCGAAATGGCCGTTTTAAGTCCGGCTTCGAATAACGCAGCACTAAGACTCCTACAGATGCTACTGCAAAAGCAAATAAGGTTCCAATATTAGTAAGTTCTGCAATAATCCCAATAGGAGTAAAGCCGGCGATCAAGGCTACCGCAATTCCACCAACTATTGTAATAATATGTGGCGTTCCATACTGAGGATGGACTTTAGAAATACTAGCCGGGATCAGACCATCACGGGACATTGCAAAGAAAATACGGGATTGACCATACATTAACACCAGCAATACCGTTGTAATACCACATATAGCTCCTGTCCCAACTAATGCAGATCCCATATTATATCCAATCGTCCTTAATGCATAGGCTACAGGCTCTGCATTATTTAATTCACTATAAGGTACGACACCAGTTAATACAGCAGCGACAATAATATATAAGATAGTACAGACTAATAATGAGCCAATGATACCAATTGGTAAATCGCGATTGGGATTACGACATTCTTCCGCTGCTGTTGCTACTGCATCAAAGCCAATGTATGCAAAAAATATAATAGCAGCACCAGCAGCTACCCCCGAAAAGCCAAAGGGCATAAATGGATCCCAATTGGCAACATTTACTTTAGGACCTGCCAACACTAAGAAAATAAAAACAGCAGCTAACTTGATAATTACCAATATTTTATTAAGTGTTGCACTTTCCTTAGTGCCTCGCACCAAAAGCAAACTCAAAAACAAAGAAATTAACATAGCTGGTACATTTGCAATGCCGCCATCAGCTGGTACGGCAGTATAAGCCTTTGATACTTCAATACCACCTGATTTCAAGAGGCCTATCATGTAACCAGCCCATCCGGCTGCAACAGCACTAGAACCTACAGAATATTCCAAAATTAGATTCCAGCCTACAATCCAAGCAACAATTTCTCCCAATGCAGCGTAAGTATACGTATAAGCACTACCAGAAATGGGAACCATTGCGGCTAACTCAGCATAAGCCAAGGCGGCAAAGGCACAGGCCAATCCTGAAAGAACAAAGGATAGAACTAATGCAGGACCAGCATATTTAGCTGCAGCCACTCCAGTTAAAACAAATATACCAGTACCTATAATACAACCAATTCCAAGAAGTGTTAAATCCATTGCACCTAACGATTTCTTTAAGCCTTTTTTCTCAGCCCCCTGTAAAAGCTCGCTGATACTTTTAGTACGAAACATTCCCATTAAGCTCCACCTTTCTTTTTTTTAATTACAAAACAGGTCAAAAAATAGACCTGCCCAAAAGGACAGATCTATCCAGATCTAAACATTTATAAACGCCTAGATAGCTATCCCGTTAACAGGATAACACAAGTAAAGTCATAGGTAAAGATTTTTTTGTGCTTTCACAAGAGACATTTTGTACTAACTACGAATTTTAGCCGCCAATGAACTTTCCATATGTTCAATTGTATTTCTGTAGTACACATCTATTTCTTCATCTGTAAGAGTTCGCATCTTATCCCTATAAATTAATGAAAATGCTAGACTCTTCGAGCCATCAGCAACTTGTTCGCCAACGTATACGTCAAACAAGCGAACATCACAAAGCAATGGTCCCCCACTGGCAATGATAGCCTCTCTTACTTGATCAGCAGAAATCGCTAAAGGCAAGACTACTGCCACATCTCTTTGAATAGTTGGGAATTTAGGCAATGGTTCATACTTAGCAAGTAAATTCACACAATCCACTATAGTTTCGATGTCAACCTCAAATATATACACCTTACGATGTATATCAAATTCATCTGCTACTTTAGGATGCAGTTCACCAACGGTTGCCAATATCTTACCACTTCTAGTAAACACTGCCGTCTTTCCAGGATGCAATGACATATGTTCACCTGTTGTCACATGGTAGTCCGTAATTCCTAAGCCAGCCAGCAATACCTCAACAATACCCTTAGCATCATAAAAATCAACATTTTCCTTACCTTGGCTCCAAGACAATTCATTGCGTTTACCTACTAATGCGCCACAGAGCATCAAGGGCTCTTTAGGCAACGACTGTAGCGGAAGTTCTTCGGGCAAATATACTGCCCCAAGTTCATAAATTTTAATATCATCGTTTTTTCTAGAAAGATTACGGACAATCGTTTCCAATACACCGCCTAATAAAGTTGTCCTCAATATAGGAAAATCATCCGTGATAGGATTCAGTACGCGAATGGCACGATGCAGGACATGATCATCTGCAATATTTAATTTCTCTAATACTTGTGGATGAGTAAAGCTCAAAGAAATAATTTCATCTAAACCCGCTCCTGTTAAAATTGTTTTTATTACATCAACAATGGATTGAGCATATTCTTGCCCGCCACGTAAAATATTTCCATCAGGAGTAGTTGTAGGAATCTTATTATAACCGTAAATACGAGCAATTTCTTCACATATATCAGGCTGATACTGCACATCGTTACGCCATGTAGGTACATTTACAATGATTTTATCCCCTTCAGAATGTGTATCTATTGCAAACTCCAAACTTCGTAAGATATTCAGCATTTCCCCTTTACTAATATCTGTACCTAGATAAGCATTTACCTTCTGAGGGATAAAACTAACCTGACGCGGCAGCACCATAGTAGGATAACTGTCGACAATTCCTGGACATACCTTACATGCTCCCATATCTTCCAATAACTTAGCAGCACGATCTAAAGCACGAATGCTGTTAACCGTATCTACACCTCTTTCAAATCTTCCGGATGCTTCGGAACGCAACGCAAGAGTCTTTGAAGTACGACGTATACTGACTCCGTTAAAAGAAGCTGCTTCTAATATTACATTTTGAGTATTAGTAGTGACCTCAGTAGCTAATCCTCCCATTACACCTGCAATCCCTACAGCCTGTACCTGATCTGCGATTACCAACATTTCTGAAGTAAGTTCACGCTTTACACCATCTAATGTTGTAATCTTCTCGCCAGATCGTGCTTTTCGCACTGTCAAGCTATGTTTGGAAACCAAATTATAATCATAAGCATGCATTGGCTGTCCCATTTCCAACATAACGTAATTGGTTACATCAACAATATTATTAATAGATCGCATTCCCACAGCCTGCAAACGGTGCTTCAACCATTTTGGCGATGGAGAAACCTTAACATTTTGCAACACTCTTGCAGCAAAACGTGAACACAAAGAAGGCTCTTCAATAGCAATTTTTACTAGATTACCAGATTTTCCCTCTGCAGTCTCATGCAAATGAATCATTGGCTTTTTTAACGTACCGCCTGTCAAAACTGCAACTTCCCGGGCTAAACCAAGTACACTAAAGCAATCTGCCCGATTTGCCGTTAATTCAAATTCTAAAACTACATCATCCATCCCCAACGCTTCTTTGATATCAACACCAACAGCCGTGTCTTCAGATAAGATATAAATACCTTCTTTTTCCTTTGCGGACAACAACTTACTGTCAATATTCAGTTCTGCCGTGGAACACAACATGCCATACGACATTACACCGCGCAATTCACTCGCTTTGATTTCTAGCCCACTTGCCAACTTCGCACCAACTAAAGCTACCGGAACAATATTGCCTACTGCAATATTGTTTGCTCCAGTGACAATAACCAGAACTTCAGTTCCAACATCTAGTTTACAGATGGACAATTTCGTAGCATTAGGATGTTTTTCTACTTCAATAATCCTACCAGTCACAATCTTTTCAATATCTTTACCTAAGTAGCTAATTCCTTCCACTGGAATACCAGCCATTGTTAGCATCTCTGCTAATACTTCGGGTGTTTGTGAAAATTCAACATACTCTTTTAGCCATTTTATTGGTGCTTGCATACCCATCCCCCTTTAAGATTGTATATCCTTATTTTCTTGCTAAAATTGTTTTAAGAAACGTAGATCATTCTCATAAAATAACCGTAAATCATCAATACCATATAGCAGCATTGCAATTCGTTCTACACCCATCCCAAAAGCAAAACCACGGACTTGTTCTGGATCAAATTTGCTCATCTCAAGTACGCGAGGATGTACCATTCCCGCACCTAATATTTCTAACCAGCCAGTTCCAGAGCAGACTCGACATCCTCCGCCACTACACATAACACAAGAAATATCTACTTCTGCACTAGGCTCAGTGAAAGGAAAAAAACTGGGCCGAAAACGCACGCCAACATCCTTGCCAAAAATTTCGTGAATAAACAATTCTAGAGTTCCTTTTAAATCAGCAAAGCTAATATTTTTGTCAATTACTAGCCCTTCTACTTGATGGAACATCGGAGAATGAGTTGCATCATAATCACGACGGTATACTTTTCCAGGTGCAATAATACGAATTGGTTGATTTGGTACTGCTGCCTGCATAGTACGAACTTGTACTGGTGAAGTATGAGTACGCATTAAGAACTCTTCTGTAATATAGAAAGAATCTTGCATGTCTCGTGCAGGGTGATCTTTAGGTAAATTAAGTGCCTCAAAATTGTAATAATCCTGTTCTACCTCTGGGCCTTCCGCTATGGCAAAACCCATTCGCATAAATATTTCTTTTATGCGAACAAGGGTTACAGTTAAAGG
>CAMKSY010000241.1 GCA_946415545.1 uncultured Pelosinus sp.
TTTTTCAACGTTATGGCTTTGGGATAATGGAAGGACAACTTGTGCAGGCAGATGAAGAGAAAACCTACGATTTCTTACAAGAGGGACTGCATCAGCTGCAAAATGTTGCAGAGGTCTTTTATTCTGATGATTTTAAGAATAGTAAAATTACCTATATGAGTAGAGTTTCGGCAGGAGTGAAGCTGAATACTAAAACAGATATGCTGGAGTTTTCACTGGATTATGAAGATATGGAGCCCAGTGATTTATTTGCCTTATTGGCTTCCTATAAACTGAAGAAACGCTATCATCGATTGGAAAATGGCACATTTATTCCTCTTGATTCGACTGACTTACAAATTGTAAATAGGTTGATGGAGCAGCTGGATCTAAAACCTGCTGATATAGAAAATAAAGTGATTGAATTGCCTAAATATCGTGCCATGTACATTGACAGCCTGGCCAGAGAATCTAGTGATTTTCACATGGGACGGGATTACTATTTTCGAAAGATGGTGCAAGATATCCTGGAGCCTCAGGATGTAGAATACGTAATTCCAGAGGGGATTCAAGGAAAACTCAGAGAGTATCAAAAAGTTGGTTTCAAATGGATGAAATCCCTTGCCAATTATGGATTTGGCGGTATATTGGCTGACGATATGGGTCTGGGAAAAACCCTGCAAGTCATTACATTTCTTCTGTCTGAAAAGGAAAGTGAAGTGATTCCTTCTTTAGTGATTGCTCCGACTTCTCTTGTTTATAATTGGCAGCAGGAAGTAGAGCGGTTCGCGCCTGACCTAAAGGTGATGATCATTTCCGGAAATCAAGAGGAACGACAGGAACAATTGAGTCATATTGACGAAGTAGACTTGCTTGTAACCTCTTATGCATTGATGAAACGTGATATTGAGTTCTATGAAAATCGAATTTTTAAGTATTGTTTTATTGATGAAGCCCAGCATATTAAAAACCCAGACACACTAAGTGCCAAGTCGGTAAAAAAAATTAGAGCAAAAGGATATTTTGCCCTAACGGGTACACCCATTGAAAATACGTTAACAGAATTATGGTCAATTTTTGATTTTATTATGCCTGGCTATTTAAAAAGTCATAAATTTTTTTCAAATCAATTTGAAATACCCATTAGCAGGAATCGTGAAGAAGAAGCTGTTAAGGAACTCGGGCGCTTCATTAAGCCTTTTATCCTTCGAAGAATGAAAAAAGCAGTGTTAAAAGAACTTCCCGAAAAGATTGAAAGCAGAATGATGAATGAAATGACTGAGGAGCAGACCCAATTATATGCTGCATGGATCTTGCAAGTGAAAACAGAATTTGAGAATGAAGTGCAGAATCATGGCTTTGCAAAAAGTCAGATTAAGATACTGTCTCTATTGACCCGACTGCGACAATTATGCTGTCATCCGTCTCTATTTATTGAAGAGTATCATGGTGGAAGTGGTAAATTGGAGATGCTGAAAGAGTTGCTGGAAGATGCAGTAGGTGGTGGGCATCGGGTACTGTTATTCTCTCAATTTACAGGAATGTTAGCCATTATAAAAAAAGAGCTGGAATCCAGAAATATCGGATATTATTACCTAGATGGGTCCACTAAAGGGGAGGAACGTATCAAGCTCGTCAACTCTTTTAATGAGGGGGAAAAAGATGTCTTTCTCATCTCACTAAAAGCCGGTGGGACTGGCCTCAATCTGACGGGTGCGGATATGGTCATTCATTATGATCCCTGGTGGAACCCTGCTGTGGAAGAGCAAGCTACTGATCGAGCGTATCGAATTGGGCAGAAAAATTCCGTACAGGTATGTAAATTAATCACTAAGAATACGATCGAAGAAAAAATTTATGAATTGCAGGAAAAAAAGCGTGAGATGATTGATGCATTAATTCAGCCAGGAGAAAACTTCTTGACTAAAATGAGTGAAGAGGAAATCCGGAAATTATTTGAGGCGTAAATGCAAAGAAATAAAGACTGTTTAGCATTTGGCTTCTTGCAAGTGCTAAACAGTCCTTTTTATACAATACATCCTATTTTATTGTTCAAGATCTTGACAAAGGTTTTTTGAATAAACCTATCCGTATAAAAAATCGCACACATAGTATAGAGCTGTTGAATCGTCAAACCGATATCTTCCTCTAACACTTCAGTAAATTCTCTTGTACTTACTAAGTACTCTGCAATTTCAAATGTGCTCTCAAAGACTCCGATATGTAAAATATAGCTGTCTTTATTCCAAAAAGCATTAAATGCAGTACAAAATTGCTTGATCTTTTTCATACATAGAGAATTTTCTAAATCCCAGTATGTATTTAACTCTTCAATCGCACTTTTCATACTAGCGATATAAGGAGATTTTGATTCTGTAATGGATTCAAGTAATTCATGGCTAGAGCATATGGGGATGTATAAATCCTGGTTCTCTTTATTGATGGTGTAAAAAAAGGCTACCGGAAGATAAACATATTGAATAAATCCTAATAATGATTTTGCATCAGGATAGCATGCCCAATTATTATCTACGGTATCTCTAGAGTAGTCAATTACTGCTGTATTGATAAAGATAGCATCTTGGGCACAATCCAGATCAGTAAAATAATTAGTCCAAAGATCTTTTTTCTTTAATAAAGCACCTTCCCAATAATTATGATTATTGTATTTGCACATTCCTTTTGACTCCTTATTAAAAAAATAATGGACAGTAGTTTCAGTGAAAGCTAACAATCCATCTAAAGCGTATTATTTAGAGTCTTCATCAAACTGTGTGCTTTTTTCTACCCATTGGATACTCAATCACTTTCAAGCACACAAATTGTCCTGCCCATTTTTATTTGGAATAAAATTCAATTGCGTAAATTTCATTTACTTCAATGGGAATTTCGTCTCGATTTGGCAGCCGTATTAATTTCCCGCTGAAATCTTCCAAGTTCTTTTCAATATACGGTGATGCAAAACTTTGCAGCTCCAAGAAATTGCAAACAATCATTTCGTTACTCCGCTGTTTTACATTTAAAGAGATTACACTGTCAACTGCTACTCCATAGGATGGGATATTTACTCTTTGTCCATTCACAAGGATATGGCCATGGCTGACTAGCTGCCGGGCCTGGCGAATGGAACTGGCAAAACCAATTCGATATACGAGATTGTCTAATCTGCACTCCAATGCTTTCAATAAAGCAGTACCTGTGATTTCTTTGCTTTTCATTGCTTTATCCACGTAACGGACGAACTGTTTTTCAAAAAGTCCATAATAAGCCTTGATTTTTTGCTTTTCCAAAAGCTGCATTCCGTAATTCGATAATTTCCTTCCAGATCGGTTGTTGTCTTTCGTCGCTTTATTCATTGCTTTAGGATGACCAAAGATATTAACCCCTAACCTTCTGCATAACTTAAACCTTGGTTCTCTTCTTGTTGCCATTTACCATACTCCTGTTCGATTGAATTTTGTTCTTTAGGGATACGTTCTTAAAACTTGACTTCTATAGTATATCACTAATGATAATGATATTCAATATCATTATCATTAGTGATATACTATAGAATGTTCATTTGATACTATTGTCATTATGAGAAGACATTAGCTGGCGGTAATGTCTGCTGTCACCCAGCTTGCTATTTGAGATGGCCGCGTTTTGAGTTAGTGTTTTTATTACTCTCATATTTTTTATCATTGAAGGTACACTAGTAAATAGTTGTTATTGTAATGCGCCTATAATATTGACGAGGCTAAGTATACCGTTTTATAATTAAATGCGGTAGGGGGGTATAGTAGTAGAGGAGTGAAAGTTGTGCTAAACGATAAAGAAAAAAGTGAATTAAAATTACGATTAAAAAAAATTGCAGGTCAGATCAATGGTATCGATAAAATGCTGGACGATGGGCGGTACTGTGTTGATGTGGTTCAGCAAATATTAGCGGCTAGGGCTGCTTTAAATAAGGTGTCACTTATTATTATGGAAAGTCATGCAAAGAGCTGTATGGTTACAGCCATCAAAGAAAACCGTGCAGAACAAAGTATCGAAGAATTAATGCAGCTTTTAAAGCAATTTACTAAATAAAGCAGCAAAATGAGATGTTTCAAGAGATCTTCATAAATTATTCACAAGAATATGATACAATTAGTATAAACACGCATGAACGGAATGGAGGGAAGATATATGCAAGAGAAACGATCTCCAGAAGATATGGAAAATAGATCATCTGAATATACGCCTTGGCAAAGAAGTATATTAACCTTTCTAAAGTGGGGAGCATGGGCAACCTCGTTTATGGCAATGGCTCATATGATGGAGCTTTGATAGAGTCAATAATGGACACAGTTCTTCTGAGGGAAGGGCTGTGTCCATTATCTAAAAATAGATCGTATAATAGGCAAACTGCCAGTGTATGAAAGGAGAGGCAAAATGCTTCAATATGCAGTATTAATTGTCGATGATGACGTAAAGCTGGTTAAGCTGCTGCAAACCTACTTTGAAAAAGAGGGATGCCTGGTTTATTCTGCAAACAATGGACTAGATGCCCTGCAGATCGTACGAGAAGAAAAGCCAGATATTATGATATTAGATTTAATGTTGCCCGGTCTTGATGGCTTGGATGTTTGCCGGAGAATCCGTAAAGACAATGATATTCCAATTCTCATGCTTACGGCTCGTGACGAAGAACGCGATCGTTTAGCAGGACTTGAAATTGGTGCTGATGATTATGTGACAAAGCCATTCAGCCCCAAAGAAGTGGTAGCCCGCGCAAAAGCCATTTTACGCCGTACCAATAAGGAAGTTGTGCGCAGTGGTCTCATTATTGCGGGAAAGCTGATCATTGATTTGGAACGTCATCAGGTTACAAAGGCTGGTTTAGCCTTGGAGCTGACGCCGACAGAGTTTAAAATCTTAGAATTATTAGCTGCGAATGCTGGCAGGGTCTATAGTCGATTGCAAATTGTAGAACAAACTCAGGGACATAGTTTTGAGGGGTATGAGCGCACGATTGATGCCCATATTAAGAATTTGCGGCGGAAAGTTGAAATCAATCCGAAGGAACCCCAGTATATACAGACGATATACGGGATTGGCTATAAGTTTGCCAGTGAAAACAATGAATAGCATTACCTATCGCATTACAGGACTCATGTTTCTGGCAGTTGCATTAACTGTATTTTTACTGATTTATCTGATGAACGTGCAAATGACGGAACAATTTACAGAATATCTCATGGTTCAACAAATGGAGACTGGCCAGCACGGTATGATGAGACATTCTGCAAATCCAATGATAATGGTGATGGGATCTTTAGAAGAGACGTTTTTGGCTTCTGTGCACCAGTCTCTTATTTGGGTTGGAATGGCCGTTCTGGCAGCGGGGCTGGCGGCGAGTTATGCCTTGGCTCGCAGTATTACCGTACCTCTACGCAATTTGAGCAGTGCTGCCGAACAAATTGAACAAGGTAATTTTAATCAGAAAGTACCGATTGAGACCAAAGACGAAGTAGGACATTTAGCTGCTATTTTTAACCGCATGGCTGAAACGTTGACAATCAATACAAATCTTCGGAGACAGTTCTTAGCTAATATAGCCCATGAGCTGCGGACTCCGCTAGCCATTATTCAGGGACACTTGGAAGGAATGGTCGATGGAGTGATCGACCCCAGCAAAGAACAGCTTGCTTCTTTGCATGAAGAAGCGATTCGATTAAATCGCTTGATCAGGGATTTACGAGACTTGTCTTTGGCTGAAGTCCGCCAATTGGCCATGGAAAAAAGTAAGATTGATATCAATCAGATTATTAGTCGCTCCGTATATATGTTAAAACCTTTATCGGATGAAAAGGACATCTCTGTTTTCTGTTCACTAGCAGAAGAACTTCCCGAAATCGAAGCGGATGCAGATCGAATCAGCCAAGTTTTCTATAACATTTTTGTAAATGCTATCCGCTATTCTCCTGTTAAAGGTTCAATAAAAATCCTTACTGAGAAGAGTGAAGGGGCAGGGCAGTCATGGGTTAAAATATCGGTAGCAGACGAAGGTCCGGGGATTGATCAGGAAGATTTACCATATCTTTTTGATCATTTTTACCGAGGGGACAAATCCAGGGATCGAAAAAGCGGCGGATCAGGTCTAGGTTTGGCCGTTGTTAAGCAGCTAGTGGAGATTCATGGCGGCAAGGTAGCTGTTAGCAGTCAATTAGGACAAGGAAGTGTATTTGAAATACTGCTGCCAATAGAGGCAGAAGAGGCACAATGAACCTAGAGACGTGTTCATTCTACCCCTTTGTGTCCTTTATACCCGCTCCATCACATGAAAAAATTCAAATTGGCTATAATATTGACCAGAAGAAAATATCGTTTTATAATAGACATATACCCTAGAGGGGTATAGTATGTTGCAAATATGCGTGAGTCTAGAGCGATTTACTGGAAAAGGATGTGATAAATCATGACAGTTTTGAAAGAAAATCAGGCAAGTGTTGATTTAGAATCAGGTACCTTTAAG